>CAMDZU010000176.1 GCA_945910715.1 uncultured Clostridia bacterium | reverse complement strand
AATTCAAACATATTATCCTCGTAAAAATTTCATTACAAATATTATAGTGCAAATAAGGCATTATGTCAATCAATAAAGTTGACATTAAAGGGTTTTAGTAGTACAATTATAGAAAGTGATAAAAGGAGATAATTATGTTTAAGGCAGTTATTTTTGATCTGGACGGAACACTTCTCAACACCATTGACGATCTTGCAGACGCAGGAAACTACGCATTAAGGGAACAGGGCTTTCCCACGCACCCTGTCGAGAAGTACAAATACTTTGTGGGAAACGGAATACCAAAGCTTATCGAGCGCATTGTGCCAAAGGGAAGCGGCAATGAAACCATTGAAAAAACCCACTCCATTTTCAGTGCCTATTACGAGGCTCACATGAGGGATAAAACCGCTCCCTATGCGGGTATAACCGAAATGCTGGATAGGCTTGCGGAAAAGGGCATAAAGCTGGGAGTTGTTACAAACAAGGCTCATAAGTTTGCAAAGGAAATTGTTGAAAGCTATTTCGGCAGCAGGTTTGACAAGGTTTTCGGCGAAAGGACAGGCTTCCCGAAAAAGCCCGACCCCATAAACGTAAACAAAATGATAGAGGAATGGGGACTTGACAAGTCGGAGGTGCTTTACGCAGGGGACAGCAATGTTGATATGGAAACGGCGAAAAACGCAGGTGTAAAAAGCTGCGGAGTGCTCTGGGGCTTCAGGACAAAAGAAGAGCTTGTTGAAAGCGGCGCAGTTTATCTTGCTGCGGATTCGGAAGAATTTTACGGCATAGTTACAGAAAACACATTGCAAAGGACGGTATGATTATGGAAAACGTAAAGGAAAAATTATTCAAGTGCTATGACAGCTTTAAGGAAAAAATCGACTTCAAGCCCGAAATTGCCATTATTTTAGGCTCGGGACTTGGTGCCCTTGCGGACGAAATTGACGTAAAGGCAGTGCTAAATTACAGCGAGATTGAGGGCTTCCCAACATCTACAGTCCCCGGTCATAAGGGCAGATTTGTTTTCGGATATATGGACGGAGTGCCCGTTGTCATAATGCAGGGCAGAGTGCATTATTACGAGGGCTATCCAATGTCCGACGTTGTTCTTCCCACAAGGCTTATGAAGCTTATGGGCGCAAGGGTGCTGTTCCTTACAAATGCGTCGGGAGGCGTTAATTTCGGCTTTAACGCAGGCGATTTTATGCTGATTAACGATCAGATAAGCACCTTTATTCCAAGCCCCCTTATCGGCCCGAACATTGACGAGCTTGGCACACGTTTCCCGGATATGAGCGAAATTTACGACAAGGACCTTCGTGATATTATCAAGAAAACGGCAAAGAACCTTGATATAAAATTACAGGAGGGGGTTTATATTCAACTTAAAGGCCCCAACTTTGAAAGTCCTGCGGAAATCAGAATGTGCAGAATTCTTGGAGCAGACGCAGTCGGCATGAGCACCGCCTGCGAAGCCATTGCCGCAAACCACATGGGAATGAAGATATGCGGTATTTCCTGCGTGGCAAATTTAGGCTGCGGAATGACCGAAAATCCTCTCACACACAAGGAAGTAATGGAGGCGGCTGACAAGGCTGCTCCGCTGTTCAAAAAGCTTATAAGAGGCTCTGTTGTGAATATTGCAAAGACATTGGACTAAGGTGGAAAAATGGAGAAAAACAACATTGTAAGCCCCGACGGCGTTAGGCTGTCCGAGGACAAAAACAGCGTAATAATAATCGACCAGACGAAGCTTCCAAACCGCCTTGAATACATCAGCCTTGACAATGCAAAGGCTATTTACGACGCTATTTCCGAGCTTAAGGTGAGAGGCGCTCCTGCTATCGGAATCTGCGCAGGCTACGGGCTTTACGTCCTTGCACGGCATATAAAAACGGATAACGCCGCCGATTTCCTTAATGAGCTTGCAAAGCAGCGTGACTATCTCTGCGGCTCCCGTCCTACGGCGGTAAATTTAAGCTGGGCGCTTAACAGAATGTACGTTACCGCCGAAAAAAACAGGGATAAATCCGTTGCCGAAATTGTCGATATAATGGAAAACGAGGCAAGGAAGATCAACGCAGAGGACATTGAAATGTGCCGCAGTATTTCCGAATACGGACTTACTCTTGTTAAGGACGGGGACGGGATTTTAACCCACTGCAACGCAGGCCCTCTCGCCACCTCACGGTACGGCACGGGATTGGGTACTCTGTTTTTAGGCAAGGAAAAGGGCTATAATTTCCATGTGTATTCAGATGAAACAAGACCTCTTTTACAGGGAGCAAGGCTTACCTCCTACGAGCTGTACAATGCAGGAATTGACGTAACCTTAATCTGCGACAATATGGCGAGCATTGTTATGAAGCAGGGAAAAATAAACGCCTGCTTTGTGGGCTGTGACAGAGTTGCGGCAAACGGCGATACCGCCAACAAAATAGGCACAAGCGGTGTTGCCATTCTTGCAAAGCATTACGGTATTCCGTTTTACGTTTTCTGCCCCTCGTCAACCATTGATTTTTCCTGCAAAACGGGAGATGATATTGTAATAGAGGAGCGTAATCCCGAGGAAATCAAGGAAAAATTCTATGCCGAACCAATGGCACCCAAGGGCGTTAAATGCTATAATCCCGCTTTTGATGTGACGGACAACGAGCTTATTACCGCAATCGTTACGGAAAAGGGAATTTGCAGAGCGCCATATACACAATCCCTTAAAGAGCTTTTCGGAAAATAAACGAGGCATTTATGAAAATCAGATTTTACAACGCAAGAATTCTTTCAATGAATTACGGCTTTGACATAATAAACGGCGAGCTTGTCACAGAGAACGACAGCATTTCCTATATCGGCGAAAAAGCGCCTGCCGACAGCTACGACAGGGAAATCGACTGCGGCGGAAATCTGCTTATGCCGGGCTTCAAAAACGCACATACCCATTCGGCAATGACCTTTCTGCGCTCCTTTGCGGACGATCTGCCTTTGCAGGAATGGCTATACGACAAGGTTTTTCCAATGGAGGCAAAGCTTGACGGGGAAAGCGTTTACCGCTTTTCAAAGCTTGCCGTGCTTGAGTACCTCACAAGCGGAATTACCGCCAATTTCGATATGTATTACGAGCCGGAGCATATTGCAAGGGCAAGCCTTGATATGGGGTTCAGGACAGTGCTGTGCGGCGCTGTAAACAACTTCAAGGAAAGCCTTGAAAAGCTGGAAAGCTACTATGTGCGCTTCAACACCTGCGGCGCTCTCATAAGCTATCAGCTTGGCTTTCACGCCGAATATACTACCTCAAAGGAGCTTATGGAGGGAATTGCGGCACTTGCGGAAAAGTACAAAGCTCCTGTTTTTATGCACAATTCCGAAACTGCCAAGGAGGTTGCGGAGTGTAAGGAGCGCTACGGACTTACGCCTACGGAGCTTTTTGATAAAACAGGCTTGTTCAGATACGGCGGAGCAGGCTTTCACTCGGTTTATATGACCGAAAGGGATCTTGAAATTTACAGAAAAAACGGAGTTTACGCAGTTACAAATCCTGCTTCAAACGCAAAGCTTGCAAGCGGAATTGCCCCCGTTTGCAGAATGCTGGAAAAGGGAATAGGGGTTGCAATAGGCACTGACGGTCCTGCCAGCAATAACTGCCTTGATATGTTCAGAGAAATGTTCCTTGTAACGGGTCTGCAGAAAATAGCGGAAAAGGACGCCGCCGCCTGCTCTGCGGAGGACGTGCTTTATATGGCGACTGTGGGCGGTGCGAGAGCAATGGGTCTTGCGGACTGCGACGTGCTTGCAAAGGGCAAAAAGGCTGATATAATCATGATTGATTTAATGCAGCCCAATATGCAGCCTCTGAACAATATTGTGAAAAACATTGTTTACAGCGGCAGCAAGAGCAACGTGAAAATGACTATGGTAAACGGCAGAATACTTTATGAAAACGGCAGCTTCAACGTTGGAGAAAGCGCCGAAGATATTTACAGAGCCGTTGACGAAAAGCTTAAGATTTTCAAGGATAAATAAGGAGTGATACAGGTGCGCCTGCCCGATTATGTGAGCAAAATAATTGAACAGCTTGAAAAGGCAGGCTTTGAGGCTTACACCGTTGGAGGCTGCGTCCGTGATATGCTGCTTGGAATTGAGCCAAAGGACTATGACGTTGCCACTTCCGCATTGCCGGAGCAGACGGAAAGGGTATTTGAAGGGTATCGGATAATAGAAACGGGTCTTAAACACG
>CAMDZU010000175.1 GCA_945910715.1 uncultured Clostridia bacterium | reverse complement strand
TTGGTATTCTGCTTAAAGCAATCAACTTTGCCCAGAGCAAGGAGCAGATTCTTGACGCACTTGCCTCAAATATGAAATTTCTCTCGGAATATTTCAGCCCCAACAAAAGCCTTTCGGAAAGCCTTCTGAATCTTAGCAATGGGTGGAGCGAAAGCAGTGGAGAAAATTACAGTGCCCTGAAAAACCAGACCATGAGTCTGCTTAACGATCTGTCTGGCAGCCTTCTCAACGACGACCGCACACAGACCCTTATACCACTTATTATAAATACGCTGTCAAAATACAATACCAACAGCTATATGCTGAAAGAGGCATTCGGGGAGGTTATGTCACAGATTCCGTCATCCGCTGACAGAAATGAACTGATTTCCGCCTTTGAAAAATTGCTGGGTAAAATATTCAATCAGCAGACGGATAACATTACCTACAATAATAATACAGCAAACGGACAAAAAAATCAAGTGCAAAATGAACTTATTGGTAAAGAAACCGAAAAAAATACTAAAAATTTATCACAATTTCCATTAGAAACAGAAAAAATAGCCAATACCCTTGCTTCTGCTCTTGAAAAAACGGAAAATTTTAGCACGGACGAGTTTATGAAGGCCTTTTTACTGGGCAAAACGGACGGAATGGAAACCATAAAGGAAATGTTAGGCTCTCTTCTTGAAAATCAGGCTGACAAGGCAATGCTTGAACAAGGGCTGGCACAGATTGAAAATATGGATCAGCTGGTAGATTTTCTCAACGAGCTGTTAGGCGAAATGCCCGATAATGAAAAAAGACAGCTGCTTTTTGAAAATCTCGAGGAAATAATCTCCCACATGGCGGACAAAAACGAGCTTTCACAGCAGAATCTTTCCTTTGATAAAAACGCAGGCACTCTTGAAAAGCTGACTACATTTATAGGAAAGAACATAAATCACCCTGCTCTTACCACTCTTGACGGCTACAATGCGGCAAATCTGCTGCAAAGCATGCTTAACGCTCCCGGAGTTTTCACGCCCCTTGCTCACTACATACTGCCGCTTCAGATTGAGGATTCAAGGGCATTCGGCGAGCTCTGGGTGGATAACGAAGGCAAAAAATCGTCGGGCGGAAAAATTGAGAATAACTATCACCTTTTCCTTACCTTTGAAGTGGAGGCAACGGGTAGATTTGAGCTTAACCTTTACGCAAAGGACAATGATGTGAATATTACTCTGCTTCACCCCTGGAGCTATATTGAAAAGGTGCCCGATCTAACCGCAAAGATAAACCGTTTTGTAACGTCGGTAGGCTTCAGTCCCAAGGGAGTAACCACAGGCATACTTAAAAAGCCCCACGCTCTTTCGGAGGTATTCCCGAAATTAACAGAAAGAAGGTCAGGTCTTAATGTCAAAGCGTAAATTATACGGTCAGAAAGCGGCTGTCGCTCTGAAATACAATCCCGACGCCAACAGCGCTCCAATGGTAGTTGCTTCGGGAATGGGTGAAATCGCCCAGAAAATCGTCAATATCGCCGACGAAAACGGAGTGCCCATTTACCGTGACGACAGCACGGCGGCATTGCTTGTGATGCTTAATTCGGGGGAGAGAATACCGCCTGAATTGTATCAGATAGTAGCGGCAATTTACGCCGAGGTGGTCTATGGGGCGACCCACGGTGCGAAAAAGCTGTGATGTAATGCCAAAAACGTCAGCCCGAGAGGTATTAACTTCTCGGGCTATGATTTATACTATATAATTGTATCAATATTCGTAAAGCTTCTTGTGATGAATTTTCAGCACAATTACAGGAACGGTAACAAACAGCACAAACACTCCTATTGCAACAAGAAATGCGATAAGCAGAGGGTTGGACTGGCTATCCTCCATATCTGCCGCTTCTTCGTCGATTGTGGTCTGCTCGGCGGCGCTTGTAAAGGTAAGCTCTGAGGTTTCAGTTACAACATCTGCTATGATTGCGGTGGTAGTTTCCTCGGTTGTGGTTTCTGTGGGGGTTGTTTCCGTTGTGGTTTCCTCGGTGGTGGTTTCGGGAGGAACGGTTGTTGTAGCTGCAGCAGTGGTTGTTGTGGCTATGGTCGTTGTGACTGCTGTTGTTGCTGCTGTTGTTGCAGCTGTCGTTGTTTCCTCGGGCGTGGTTTCAACAGGCGCCTCGGTGGTTTCAGCGGTAGTCATATCCTCGTCCGCAATAAGATCCTCTCCGTCGCCGTCCTCCTCTGAATCCTCGGGGATTTCCTCGCCGTCCCCCTCGTCGGGAGTATCGGTTGTGACGTCAGGATTCTCCTCGTCCGGGTCCGGCTCTGCGTCCTCATAGCCATTCTCGTCGGTATTGTCGGCAGGATCTTCCTCGGCAGGTTCTTCCTCAGCAGGTTCTTCTTCGGCAGGCTCTTCCTCTGCGTCTTCATCAGCCACAAGCTCTTCTTCGTCAGGCTCTGCATAGGCAATTGACGATAAGCCTGTAAGCGCCACTGCAGAGGCAACAAAAAACGTAAATAACAATTTTTTCAGTTTCATATATGTAAGTCCTTTCCTGCGGAAAACATAATTCTTGCTTATTCTTTAATATTATACAATAAATTGCTTTATTTGTAAATAGAATTAGATTAAAATTTTTCTTGCGTTTTTATGAAATATGTGATATTATATAAATAACATTTTATATTTGAAAGGACTTTGAAATATGTTAGTATCTGCAAAAGAAATGCTCAACAAGGCTCGTGAGGGCAAGTATGCTGTTGGTCAGTTCAACATCAACAACCTTGAATGGACAAAGGCAATCCTCCTCACAGCTCAGGAAAACAACTCACCTGTAATCCTCGGCGTATCCGAAGGCGCAGGCAAGTACATGGGCGGCTACAAGACAATCGTTGGCATGGTAAAGGGTATGCTTGAGGAGCTCAAGATCACAGTTCCTGTTGCTCTCCACCTTGACCACGGCTCCTTTGAGGGCGCGAAGGCTTGCATCAACGCAGGCTTCTCCTCAATTATGTTCGACGGCTCACATTATCCGATCGAGGAAAACATTGCAAAGACAACTGCTCTTGTAAACGCTTGCGACGTTCTTGGTCTTTCTCTTGAAGCTGAGGTTGGCTCTATCGGCGGCGAAGAAGACGGCGTTGTTGGTATGGGCGAATGCGCTGATCCCGACGAGTGCAAGGCTATCGCTGATTTAGGCGTTACAATGCTGGCAGCAGGTATCGGCAACATTCACGGCAAGTATCCTGCAAACTGGGCAGGCTTAAGCTTTGAAACGCTTGCAGCAGTTAAGGAAAAGGTTGGCGATATGCCGCTGGTACTTCACGGCGGTACAGGTATTCCTGCCGATATGATCAAGAAGGCTATTTCTCTCGGCGTTGCTAAGATCAACGTTAATACAGAATGTCAGCTTGCATTCCAGGAAGCAACAAGAAAGTATATCGAAGATGGCAAGGATTTACAGGGCAAGGGCTTCGACCCACGCAAGCTGTTAGCTCCCGGCTTTGAAGCTATCAAGGCAACAGTTAAGGAAAAGATGGAATTATTCGGCTCTGTAAACAAGGCTTAATGATTATCACAAATATGAAAAAGCGGGATATTTCCCGCTTTTTTCGTGCCCCAAAACAGTAAAACAGCGTTAAAGCATTATATAAGAATAATCAAGAAAAACAGAGAAAACGGCAGATTTATAAGGCTTATTTCAAAAGACCGATTTTGCTGTGAAGTTGCACTTGAGAAATTGAGAGAAAATGAGAAAAAAGCAGAGAAATGCAAAGAAAATCAGATATATTTGAAAAAATGCTTAAAAACCTGTTGACAAGGCAATAATTTATCTGTATAATATCAATTGTTGCGTTAAAACGTGAGTTTAAGACGAAGAAAAATAAAACAGGAGGAACTAAATTATGTCAACTTATATGCCAAAAGCTGAAACAGTAGAACGTAAGTGGTATATTTTAGACGCAGCCGGCAAGCCGCTCGGTAGAGTAGCAGCACAGGCAGCTTTCATTTTAAGAGGTAAGAACAAGCCAACTTATTCACCTGCAGTAGACTGCGGCGATCACGTTATCATCATCAACTGCGCAAAGGCAGTTCTTACAGGCAAGAAGCTTGAAAACAAGTACTACAGATGGCACACAGGCTGGATCGGACACCTTAAGGAAGTTCAGTACAGCAAGTTAATGGCTGAAAAGCCCGAAAAGGCAATGGAGCTCGCTATCTATGGTATGCTTCCAAACACAACACTTGGCCGCAAGG
>CAMDZU010000174.1 GCA_945910715.1 uncultured Clostridia bacterium | reverse complement strand
CCGTTGAAGGTACCGTCCTGTGAGAATACAACCGCACCCTGTGTGATTGACTTGATTACAACGTAAACGTTGAACGCCTTGTCAACGATAACCTTACGGGGGTTATATGTAACGGAGGCTTCGTAAACGTCGGAGGAAGGTCTTGTGTATTCCATCCACACCGTTCCGTCCTCGTAGCAGGCAAGCACACGGTCGTTTGAGGAATCCGCAATGTAAATGAGGGTATCCCCGTCACGGTGTCTTGCGAATACGCCCATAGGAGCGTTAAGGGTGGTTGTGGTGCCCGCCTTTGACGGGTCCTTGTAGTTGTCTGCATAGGTGAACGTATCCATTACCTTAACCTTTGAGGGATCAAAGGTTTCCTCTGTAATAATGATACGGTTGTTTCTTGTATCTACAAGATAGAAGTCGCCTGTTTCTTCGTCAACGAACATATCGCTTGGCTCGCTGAGTGAGCCGATGCCAAGGTCGATACCCGACGTAACCTCGTCAACAACGTAGCCGTTCTGGGAGGGAACAGGGTCGCCCCACCAGTCGTAGTTGTAGCCCTCGTACGGCTGGTCGGCCGAGGAAGAAACAACCAACGAGGAGGCTGCAATAATCACAGCCATAATTCCTGCTGTTATCCTTTTAAATAACGGCACTAATATCATCCTTTCTTATATTGGAATAAGTAATTTCAAGCTATTATCAATCCTTAAGACCGCTGGACGCCATTGTTTCAAGTACGTTGCTCTGGCAGAACACGAACACCAGCATCGGCGGAATCATTGTGATTACAACCGCCGCAGCCGCAACGCCCGCTCTGGCGATACCGGAAGCGGAAATCTGCTGCATAACGGTTGGGATTGGCTTAAGTGCTTCGTTATAAATAAAGGAGTAGCCTGTAATCTGCCATGCGCCCTGGAATGCGAAAATCATCAGGGTGAGCCATGCAGGCTTTACGTTTGGCATTACTATCTGCCAGCAGGTTCTCCAATGGCCTGCGCCGTCAAGCTTTGCCGCCTCGATAACTGCGTCGGGAATCTGTCCCATGAACTGACGCATAAGGAACAGTCCCATTGGCGTTGCGATAAACGGCAGAGTAATCGCAAAGTATGTATCGATAAGACCCATAGCCGCCATAACCATGTACTGCATGATAAATGTAACGGTTGATGTGAACAGCAGGGCGATTTCGATGATCTTGTTCAGTGCCTTCTGACCCGGGAAGTGAGCCTTTGCAAGAGCGTAGGCTGCCGAGGAGGAGAAGATGAGCTGAGCAATTGTAACAACTACCGCAACGAATACGGAGTTGAAAATGTAACGTGAGAACGGAACCCACATGTTTGACGCTGTATTCAGCAGGTCAACGTAGTTCTGATCCGTAATACGCATTACATAAAGCTTCGGAGGGAACATAAAAAGTTCTTCCGACGGCTTCAGGGACTGGATTACCGACAGATAAATCGGGAAAAGCATGAACAGTCCCACTAAAAACAGTAAAATAAATATTGCAATATCGCCGCCCAAAGAGCCGCCATATTTCTTTCTGGATTTTCTAACCCTCATGACTACCGTCCTTTCAAATAAGAATTTGACTGCTATCAGTCAAGATACCTGCCGAGCAATTTCTTGATTGCCCAGTTGCAGATGAGCATTGCTGCGAACAATACAAAGCATATTGCCGAAGCGTAGCCCATTTCGTAACGAATGGAGCCGTAGTCAAAGGCGTGGGTCATAATTGTATGAGCCGCATAGTCTGTTGACGGGAAGGCGGTAAGGAAACGTCCTACGTCGCCGGCTGTAAAGGAAGCGGTAATCTGCATTACGGCTGCGAACAACAGCTGGGGTCCCATAGCGGGAACGGTAACTGTGATAAGCTCCTGGAATCTGTTCTTTACGCCCTCGATAGCGCCTGCCTCGTAACGGTCACGGGGGATACCCTGAAGACCTGCACGGAGAGCAAGGAAGCCTGCGCCCAGTGATAACCAGAGCTGAACCACGATTACAACGCCCATGATGTAGTTTGCGTCGGTGAGCCACTGACGAGCGCCCTTCAGGATACCTAAGTTAATAAGGTAAGCGTTTGCGATACCGTAAGCGTCGCCCGAGAAGATAAGCTGCCATGTTGTGTAGATGTTGCCTGCAAGGGTCGGAGCGTAGAAAACGAAGGTGAAGATCGTCTTTAACGGGCCGGGCAGCTCATTGATGAGCCACGCAAGCAGGAAGCACATTATGTAGGACAGCGGACCTGTTACAATAGCGAATACGAGAGTATTCTGGATTGCCTTTAAGAAAACCTCGTCCTCAAGGAACAGTGCGTAGAAGTTGTCAAGTCCCACAAACTTGGGAGCCTGAACAAGGTTGAAGTTTGTAAAGCCCATTGGCAGGGACATTAAAACGGGGATAAGCGTGAAAATTGTGAAAAGAATAAAGAAAGGTGCAAGCAGTGTGTAAACGCCTGCGTTTCTCTTAATTTCACGCCATGTATAGCGAAACTTGCTGTCTTCGATATACATACTCTTAGCTTTTGCTGACAAGCTGATTCCTCCTCAAATTAAATTTCTGCAGTGTTTCCCTCCTCCGCAGAGGAGGGCTTTTATCAAGACTCTTTATAGAGCGCAATGTCGTTATTCTTACGAGTGATTTCGGCGTTGATATCACGGTTGTAAGATGAAAGGGCATAGCGTGGGTTCCATGCGTCGTTTACAACAGCACGGAAAGCGTTCTTGGTATGACGTGTTGTTGCGTAGGAAGCAGGAATAATCGGAATTTCCACTGTTTCTGACATCTGTGCAGAAATCTTGTTGTATTCTGAGGTTGACCATGGCAGCTGTTCAAGCGCCTGCAGGTTTGCTGTATCGAAACGTCCCATTGGACCCATGAGGGCTTCGATTGTACGGCCGTAATCAACCTGTACCTCTGTTGATGTGAACCACTTGATGAATTCCCATGCAGCCTGAGTATCGGATACCTTGTTGAAGATGATAGCGCCTGCGGAGCCTGAGTTAACGGATCTGTTTATGGTGCCATCCTCCTGTAATGTTCCGGGTACAGGTGCGAAGTCCCACAGACCCTTGATTTCAGGAGCGGATACAGACAGCTGGTTGTAGAAGGTGTAGTTCTGGATTACGATTGGCATTTCACCTGTTCTGAAACGTGAGAATGCGTCGTAGGTCTGCTCAAAGTCGAATACGGTGTAGAACTTTGTCCATCTCTCAAAGGCTCTGATTACAGGCTGCTGGTCGTAAGTAGTCTTTGTCAGATCGTCTGTGTAGATGTTGTTGCCTGTCTGAAGAACAAGCATTGCAAAGGTGTCGCCGGATTCAAATACTGAGCTTGAAAGGTTTGACGCAGGAGATAACAGACCTGCCTGTAAGTATGTTCTCTGAAGCACAGGGATAAGGTCAATGAATTCGTCCCATGTGTCGGGAACCTTTTCAATGCCAAGCTCCTCAAGAATATCCGTGCGGTAGAACATCATTGGGAACGTCTGGGAAACGGGAAGTCCGTAAACGCCGCCGTTATAGGTATAAAGCGTCGGAATGTTTTCGGTGAATCTCTCCGAAACAACGTCCTCGTAATCGGAGAAGCGTGTAAGGTCAACCAGCAGGTCACGGGCTGCCAGCTGAATCGGGAAGTCGCCGCCGATAAACAGTGCGATTTCAGGGCCCTTGCCTGCAAGGGTTGCTTCAAGGATACCGCCCTGTACAAGGTTGATTGAAGCCTCAACTCCCTCGTTGTTTGCATTGAAGCCGGAGTCAACCAGCTCCTTAACTACTGTTGCCTGGTCACGACCGAGGGAAACCCATACGTTCAGCGCTGTTGTGGAAGCGTCAGAAAGCATTGTGTAATCCTCGAAGAAGGAGCCGATAAAGGAGTTGAAGGAGAATACGAATTCGTCAATGAAATTGCCTCTTGCCTCGGAGAATTTCTCGTTGGCTGTTGCAATTTCGATATAGTCGATTTCGAGAGGCTGGTCGCGGTAGTCACGCATCCATGCCGATACGGTTGAAATGGAGTCCTTCAGAGTACCCTTCATTGTAGGAATATCGTCGGGCTTGTCAACCATCAGCTGGAGGTAAACCGCCATTGTCTGAAGTGAAGAAGCCTCGGAGCCGCCGCCTGTCAGTTCCTCAATGCCAGCCTTTTCTGCGTATAACTGGTCAATAATCTGCTTGAATACGTCAAGGAGCTCGGGGATCTGCTTATCAACGAAGTAGTCGTTGTATTCGTCGGGGTCAGGACCTGTAATCATAAGAATACGTCTGTAATAGTAGTTCAGCGTATAAACAAGGTCGTCCA
>CAMDZU010000173.1 GCA_945910715.1 uncultured Clostridia bacterium | reverse complement strand
CTTTATTGCAAATGAAATTTCGGCTGAAACCGCTTTTTCGCCGTTAACCGTGGCAATAGCCTTTCCCACGCCTACGGGACCCTTAACCTTGATAATCTCAACCTCGATTCTCAGCAGATCGCCGGGAACTACCTGACGGCGGAACTTTGCTTCCTTTACGCCGCCGAAAAAGCCGATTTTGCCCTTATTCTCGGGCATTGCCAGCATTGCAACCGCACCTGCCTGAGCGCACATTTCAAGCATAAGCACTCCGGGCACAACGGGATATTCGGGAAAATGACCCTTGAACCAGAATTCGTCGGGCTTCATATATTTTGTGGCAACAACGCTTTTGCCGACTTCCATTTCTTCAATTGTATCTATAAGCAGAAAGGGATCTCTGTGGGGAATTATCTCCATAATCTGCTCCTGTGTCATTAAAGGCATAGCTTTATCCTTTCGTCTTATTCAACTCTCATAATGGGCTGGTCGAACTCAAGGCTGTCCCCGTCGTTCACCAGTATTTCGGTTACTGTTCCGTCAAATTCGGAGGTAATTTCGTTCATAAGCTTCATACTTTCCACAATGCACACAACGTCGCCCTTGGAAATCTGTGAGCCGACCTTTACGAAAGGCGGCTTTCCCGGAGCAGACGAAGCATAGAAAGTGCCGATAATAGGCGACTTGATGAGCTTTCCGCCCTTCTTTTCGCCTTCAACCTTAACGTCCCCGTTAATCTGCTGTACGACGGGCTGTACGGGGGCTGCCTGTGGAATTACGGGCATTGATGGCATTGGCGGCTGCTTTGGCTTTTTACTCATTTTTGCCTTGAATTCATCTATTTCAACGGAAATTTCGTCAAGTCCGTATTCGTTGAGCATTTCCGCAAGCTTGCCGAGAGATTCAAACATTTCGTTTTTGTTCATTCCGATAAATCCTTTCTGTCAGTTACTCAACCGGAACAAAGCAAATCGTTGCATTATGTCCGCCGAAGCCCAGTGAATTACTGATTGCGCCTGTAATCTTCATTTCACGGTTTGTCTTTACGTTGTCAAGGTCGCATTCGGGGTCGTCAACCTTTAAGCCCACGTTTGCGTGTACAAGGTTATTCTTCATCTGTAAAACGGTTGCAATAGCCTCAACGCCGCCTGCTGCGCCAAGAAGATGACCTGTCATTGACTTGGTGGAATTTACCGCAAGGTTCTTGGCGTGTTCGCCGAAAACGGTCTTTAAAGCGGCTGTTTCGGTGCGGTCGTTGATTGGAGTTGAAGTACCGTGAGCGTTGACGTAGTTTACCTGACCGAAAGGAATACCTGCTTCCTCAACAGCAAGCTGCATTGCCTTTGCGCCGCCCTCGCCTGTTGGGTCGGGGCTGGTTTCGTGGTAAGCGTCGCATGTTGCGCCGTAGCCGCTGATTTCAGCGTAAATCTTAGCGCCTCTTGCCTTTGCGTGCTCGTATTCCTCAAGAATGATTATGCCTGCGCCGTTGCCCAGTACAAAGCCCGAACGCTCCTTGTCAAAAGGAATGGAGGCTCTGTCAACGTCCGTGCTTCTTGTTACGGCGTGCATATTGTTGAAGCCTGCAAAAGCAAAGCCGATGTCGCAGCACTCCGTACCACCTGTGATAGCGCAGTCAAGGTAGCCGTGCTTGATTAAGCGGAAAGCCTCGCCGATTGCGTGAGTGCCGCTTGCACAGGCCGAAACGGTACAGTAGTTTGCGCCCTTGAAGCCTGTCTTGATTGCAACTGTGCCTGCCGCCATATTGCCTATCATCATAGGAATTGTGAATACGGAAACTCTGCCGTTGCCCTTGTTGTTATAGTTCAATATCTGTTCCTCGGTGGTCTTGATACCGCCGATTCCCGAGCCGATAATTGTGCCGCAGCGGAATGGGTCAAGGTCCTTGAAATCCGTTCCTGCGTCCTCCAGCGCCTTCATTGAAGCATAAACGGCATACTGTGTAATCATATCCGTTCTTCTTGCGGTTTTCTTGTCGATATATTCTGTGCAGTCGAAATTCTTTACTCTTGCAACAACGTTCAGCTCCTCGCTCTGACCCTCGAACCATGGCGCAAGCTCAAAGCCGTGCTTGTTTGCAACAATGCTGTTCCAGAATTCCTCAACGGTGTTGCCGATAGGACTTACAACGCCAAGGCCTGTTACTACAACTCTCTTCATATTATCTCCTTCCTTATGGCGCAGCTTACATTGAAAGTCCGCCGCTTATTTCTATTACCTGACCCGTTACATAGGAGGAATCCTTGCCTGCAAGGAACGAAACAACGCCTGCAATTTCCTCAACCTGTCCGTAACGCTTCATTGCTATCATATCGAGAATTTTTTTCTTCTGTTCATCTGTAAGAGCGTCTGTCATTGGAGTCTGAATAAATCCGGGAGCAACTGCGTTTACGTTGATTCCTCTGCTGCCGAATTCCTTTGCGGCGCTCATTGTCATACCTATTATTGCCGCCTTTGATGCGCTGTAATTCATCTGACCCGGGTTGCCGTGCAGACCTGCCACGGACGAAAGATTGATGATTCGTCCCGAGCGCTGCTTCATCATTACTGCGCCAACGTGCTTTGTCATATTGAATACGCTTTTCTGATTTACCGCAATAACAAGGTCGTAATTTTCCTCGGACATTCTTACAAGCAGTCCGTCCCTTGTTATGCCTGCGTTGTTAACAAGAACGTCAATCGAGCCGAAACGCTCCTTGACCGCCTTTACCATTTCCTCGCACTGTGCGTACTTTGAAACGTCCGCAACGAAGCATTCCGCCTCAACGCCGTAGCTGCGGCATTCCTCTGCCACTCCATAGCCGCCCTTTTCAAGCTGCGCCTCGTTAACGTCGTTGATAGCGATATTGAAACCGTCCTTTGCCAGTCTTTTCGCAATTGCAGCGCCAATACCCTGACTTGCGCCTGTGATAATAGCTGTCGGCATTTATTTTCCTCCTGAAGTTCAAATTTATGTTTTTTACCTGTTGAGCAACTTTTCAGCCTGTTCAAACATTTCTTCAACAATTTCAGCGGCAGGCTGTACCTTGTTTACAAGACCTGCAATTGCGCCGCAAAGGAAGGTGCCCTCTTCAAGGTTTCCGTCCTTGACAGCCTTTCTGAGCGATCCTACCGTAAGGTTTTCAAACTCCTCGGGAGTGCCGCCGTTGCGCTCGAAATCAAGGAGCGAGCGTGCAAACTTCGTCTTTATTCCACGGCATGGGTGTCCCGTAAATCTGCCTGTTACAATACTGTCGGTGTCCTTTGCGCCGATAACAAGATCCTTGTATGTCTGTGAAATCTGACATTCCTCTGCGGCAAGGAACCGTGTTCCCACCTGAACGCCCTCTGCGCCCAGCATAAAGCCTGCAGCAATGCCTCTGCCGTCGGCAATTCCGCCTGCGGCAATAACGGGGATCGAAACTGCGTCAACCACCTGAGGAACAAGGCACATTGTTGTTATTTCACCGATATGACCGCCGCTTTCCGTACCCTCCGCAATTACTGCGTCAGCTCCCGCACGTTCCATTCTCTTTGCAAGAGCAACGCTGGGGATTACGGGGATAACCTTGATTCCTGCGTTTTTCCATGCCTCAATGTACTTGCCGGGATTGCCTGCGCCTGTTGTTACAAAGGCAACCTTTTCGTCGATAACAAGCTGTGCAATATCCTCTGCGCTGGGGGACATAAGCATAATGTTTACGCCGAATGGCTTGTCCGTTTTCTCCTTGCACATTCTGATTTCGTTTCTGATTGCGTCTGCGGGAGCGTTGCCTGCGGCGATAATTCCTGCTCCCCCTCCGTTTGAAACGGCTGAAGCAAGCTTATGCTCCGCAATCCACGCCATACCGCCCTGAAGAATGGGGTACCTGATGTTTAAAAGTTCCGTTAATCTTGTTGTCATCTGATTTTCCTTTCGATATCAGTATTCAAGGTAGGCGGCACCGTAGGTAAGACCTGCGCCGAAGCCTACAAGACATATCTTCATTCCGTCATACAGCTTGCCTGCACGCTTTAAATCGTCAAGACACATTGGGATACAGGAGCTTGAGGTGTTTCCGTAATGCTCAAGATGTGTATAAACCTTTTCGGGGTCAATTCCCATTGTTTTGACTGCTGTTTCAATAATTCTGATATTGGCCTGATGGGGAATTACAAGGTCAACATCCTTAACGTCCGTTCCCACCTTGTCGCATACGATTTTTGCTGCCTTGGGCATTGCCGTTACCGCAAACTTGTAAACGCCCTTGCCTGCCATCTGGAGATATTTGTGCTGCTTGTCGTTGGTGATAATTCCGTCGTAAAGCTTCTTGTCGTCGATAAAGGG
>CAMDZU010000172.1 GCA_945910715.1 uncultured Clostridia bacterium | reverse complement strand
AAGGGTGACAAGGGGACTGTAGCAGACGTAGGAGGGCTCGGGGATAAGTATTTCGTCCCCCTCCTCGATTATTGCACGGAAGGTAGCGTCAATTGCCTCCGAGCCGCCTATTGTCACCAGTATTTCCGATTTTGGGTCATAGCTTGTGCGGATTGTCTGCTCCAGATATTCGGCAATTGCCTCACGAAGTCCGTCAAGACCTGCATTTGAAGTATATCTTGTTTTTCCTTTTTCAAGAACGTTTATTGCCTCCTTGCGTATTGCCCATGGTGTCTTGAAGTCTGGCTCGCCTATGGAGAGGGAAATAACGTTATCCAATGTATTTGCAATATCAAAGAATTTTCTTATGCCCGAGGGCTTTATTTCCTTTGTTTTTGCAGAAATTATTTTATCGTAATCTATCACGGGGAAACAAGGCTCCTTTCATCGCCCGAGTCAGTTTTGAACTCAATGCCTTTTTCTTTGTAGCGCTGTAAAATAAAGTGTGTGGTGGTGCTTAACACGCCCTTGAGGGTAGCAAGCTTATCCGATACGAACATGGCAATATCACGGAGATTTGTGCCTCTGATTGTTACCGCAAGGTCGAATGAGCCGCTCATAAGGCGCACCGAGTCAACCTCCTTGTACTGTGCGATTATTTCCGCAATATCGTCGTAGCCGCATTCCACCTGAGGAGAAACTTTCAGCTCGATAAATGCGGTAACGCAGTTCTTGTCGAATTTCTCTTCGTTTATAATAGCGGAATATCCGATAATCATTCCCGATTCTTCAAGCCGGGCTATATCCGCGGCGACCTTCTCGGGAGTAGTACCCAGCATAACCGCCAGCTGTTCGTTTGTAAGACGGGCGTTTTCTCTTAAAAGATTAACCAGTTTTTCCATAACAATTTCCTTTCTATGTTAAGCTAATATAATTGAATTATTATATTGCAATAAACTGCGGAGTGCGCTTTTTGAAGAAAGCCATCTTGTCAAAGCCTGCCTGCTTTGCAATTTCAATGCCCTCGTTTATGCCTTTTCCAAGGTCTGCGGTGCAGTGTGCGTCAGAGCCTATGGTAAGTATTTCGCCGCCCATTTCCCTGAACATTTTCACATAGTAAAGGTCGGGGAGGGGTTTGCCGATTTTCTGACGAAGACCCGAGGTGTTTATTTCAATACCCTTGCCGTTTTTTATAAGGGTTGCGAAAATTTCCTTTATAATGTCCTCGTATTCGTCCATGTCAATCTGTATTCCGAATTCTCCCGTAATATATCTGAGAGGGTAGGTGAGATGTCCGAGTACGTCAAAGCCGCCCCATTCGCACATTTCCAGCAATTCCTCGTAATATACATTAAGCAGGAATTGGGGGTCGATCTCGTTGTAATCAAGAAAATAGAAATCGTCATAGCCTCTTATCATGTGGCAGGAGCCGATAATAAAGTCAAAATCGTAGGTATCAAGTATGCGCTGTGTAAGGGGCATATCGTGGAAGGGCTGTCCCAGCTCAACGCCGTAGGCAATATTGATTTTGTCCTTGAATTCCTCCGCAAGCTGCGGAACAATAATCGAGGACTGCCGCACAGGCTCTTCGTACAGAAATTCCTCATCATAGAATTTGTTGATTTCAAGGTGGTCGGTGAGGGAATAGTACTTCATTCCAAGCTCTATGGCACGTTCAGCCATTGCTCTCGGAGTATCTGTTCCGTCGGGTGATTGATTTGAGTGGTTGTGAAAATCAAAGGGTATCATTTCTTTTGTTCCTTTTGGCTGTTAAAGCAAAATATTCTGTTTATACAGTATTTTTTTATATTTTATCACAAAAATAAAAATTTGTCTATGAAATTCTTTACATTTTCGAAATTTAATTGTATAATAGAACTCGGTGATATTTTTTTCAATAAGAAAGGATTACAAAATGAGAGCAGTAGTAGCAGTTTTAGGTAAAGATACAGTAGGAATTCTTGCAAGGATTACAGCAATATGCGCAGAGTGCAACGCAAACGTTATGGACGTTACACAGACGATTATGCAGGATATGTTTGCAATGACAATGCTTATCGATATTACAAAGTGTTCAACAGACTATTCCGTCCTTGCGGATAAGCTTAAGGCCTGCGGCGACGAAATGGGACTTCAGGTACACGTTATGCATGAGGATATTTTCAACTCAATGCACAGAATATAAGGGGAAAAGGTATTTGATTCATGCTTAATTCAAACGATATTTTAGAAACCATAAAGATGATACAGGAGGAGAATCTTGATATCCGTACAATTACAATGGGTATCTCGCTCCTTGACTGTATCGACTCGGATATTGACAAATCCTGCGATAAGATTTACGAAAAGATGATGCGTGTAGCCGCAAATCACGTTAAAACAGGCGAGGAAATCGAAAAGCGCTACGGTATTCCGATTATCAACAAGCGCCTTTCCGTAACTCCTATCTCTATGCTTGCTGCGGCTTCCAAAGGCGACCCTGTCAAGTATGCGAAAACTCTTGAAAGAGTAGCGGACGGCACGGGTGTAAACTACATAGGCGGCTATTCGGCACTTGTGCAGAAGGGCTTTGCGGCAGGAGATCTGGAGCTTATCAGGTCTATTCCCGAGGCGCTTGCCTGCACAACAAGAGTTTGTTCATCGGTAAACGTTGGCTCAACAAGAGCGGGTATCAATATGGACGCAGTAAAGATGATGGGCGAAACCATTGTTGAAGCGTCAAAGCTTACCGCTGACAATCATTGCTTCGGTGCGGCAAAGATAGTGGTATTCTGCAACGCAGTTGAGGATAACCCCTTTATGGCAGGCGCATTCCACGGCGTAGGCGAGGCTGACTGCGTGCTTAACGTAGGCGTAAGCGGCCCCGGCGTTGTCCGTTCGGCTCTTTCTAAAATGCCCGACGCAAGCATTGGCGAAATAGCTGACGTTATCAAGAAAACTGCCTTCAAAATTACAAGAATGGGTCAGCTTGTGGGCACAGAGGCAAGCAAAATGCTTGGCGTTCCTTTCGGAATTGTTGACCTTTCCCTTGCGCCGACTCCTGCTGTGGGCGACTCGGTTGCTCATATCCTCGAAGAAATCGGTCTTGAAAGCTGCGGCGCTTACGGTACAACGGCGGCTCTTGCAATGCTCAACGACGCTGTTAAAAAGGGCGGCGTAATGGCTTCTTCACACGTCGGCGGTCTTTCGGGCGCATTTATCCCCGTTTCCGAGGACGCAGGCATGATTGACGCTGCACGCTGCGGCTCGCTTTGCATTGAGAAGTTAGAGGCAATGACCGCTGTATGCTCCGTGGGACTTGATATGATAGTTGTTCCGGGCGATACTCCCGCAGACGTAATTTCCGCTATGATTGCGGACGAAGCGGCAATCGGTATGGTAAACAGCAAGACCACCGCTGTCCGTGTAATTCCTGCAATAGGAATGAAGGAGGGTGAGGAGCTTGAATTCGGCGGACTTTTCGGCAGCGGCCCCGTTATGAAGATAAACAAGTTCTCCCCAAGCAAATTCATCGGCAGAGGCGGACGTATTCCCGCTCCGCTCCAGAGCCTGAAAAACTGATAAATCCGTCAGACTGTCAGAATAATCGGATAAAGGCGTTCGATTCCGCAAATGCGGCTGTCGAACGCTTTTGTGCGTATCCTACAAAGTTATTTAGGCTTTTTAACTGAAATTGTTTATATATTTTTGCTAATTTTTATTGAAAAAATCGGCATAATTGCTGTTGCAAAACGGACGAAAATGGTATAATATAAAGAATGTATTTTAATATGTATTATAAATATGTATATATTTATCTGAAACGCTCCGAAAGGAAGTGATAAAGTGACAAGTTCAATTGAAAAAATAATCGAGCTTGACAAGCAGGCAAGGCAGAAGGTTTCGGACGCAAACCGCAGAGCAAGGGAAATAATCGAGGAAGCCGAAGCGGAAAAAAGCAAAATGGGCAGCAATTACAGCGCCCGTGTGGAAAACAGGCTTGAGATTGTTAAGGACAGCTTCGGTAAAATGGCTGATGACGAAATTGCCAAAATCGAGGCGGATAAGGCAAGCGCCATTGCACGGCTTGACGAAATCATGAACAGCCACAGGGCTGAATGGGAAAAAGAAATTCTTGCCGCAATAATCGGCTGATGAAAGGAAAAGCTAATGGCTAATTCATCAAATGCGCTGATTGCAAAGGCGAGAGCCATATACGGCGGTTTCCTTGACAGCGAGGACTACAACAACCTTTTGCATAAGCAGTCGGTTGGCGCAGTTGCGGCTTATCTCAAGGGAACGGAACGGTTCGGCAGAGTTTTCGCAAACGTTGTGGAAAATCAGGT
>CAMDZU010000171.1 GCA_945910715.1 uncultured Clostridia bacterium | reverse complement strand
ACGCCCATAGCACGAGCGATTTCTCTGTACTTTTCGCCTGTGAACGGAGCGTTGTATTCCATAACTGTGGGGAGTATGATTGCGTTAGCAATGCCGTGGGGTGTGTCATAGAACGCACCAAGGGGATGAGCCATTGAGTGAACAATGCCAAGTCCCACGTTGGAGAAGCCCATACCTGCAACATACTGACCAAGAGCCATATCCTCTCTGCCCTCGGGAGTGTTTGCAACTGCGCCGCGGAGGGAGCGTGCAATAATCTCAATTGCCTTCAGATGGAACATATCGGATAATTCCCATGCGCCCTTTGTGATGTAGCCCTCGATTGCGTGTGTGAGGGCGTCCATACCTGTTGCGGCGGTAAGTCGCTTTGGCATTGTTGACATCATTTCAGGGTCAACAACTGCAACAACGGGAATATCGTGGGGGTCAACGCAAACGAACTTTCTGTTCTTTTCAACGTCTGTGATAACGTAGTTGATAGTTACCTCTGCGGCAGTACCTGCTGTTGTAGGAACAGCGATAATGGGAACGCAGGGGTTCTTTGTGGGAGCAACGCCCTCAAGGCTTACAACGTCAGCAAATTCGGGGTTTGTAATGATAATACCGATTGCCTTTGAGGTATCCATTGATGAGCCGCCGCCGATAGCGATTATGTAGTCTGCGCCGCTGTTCTTGAAAGCCTCAACGCCTGTCTGAACGTTTTCGACTGTTGGGTTAGCCTTGATATTTGAATAGATTTCGTAAGCAAGACCTGCCTTGTCCAGAACGTCTGTTACCTTTTTGGTAACGCCGAACTTGATTAAATCGGGGTCGGAGCATACAAAAGCCTTTTTGAAGCCTCTTCCCTTTACTTCGTCGGGAATACTGTTGATAGCTCCTGCTCCGTGATATGATGTTTCATTGAGAATAAAACGATTAGCCATTGGAAATAACCTACCTTTCATTAGGGACGAACCCTTTATTACCTACATATTAACAAAAAGTTACATTAAAGTCAAGTGCTTTTCAACATTTTTCACAAAGTTTTTAACAATTATATATAATCAAGCCTTTTTATTCCTTATAATGGTAAATTTTACATTGTGCATAAGTAACAAATTTACGTTTTTTCAAAATAATTTATTAAATAAATGCTACAACTATTGATTTTTGCGGCGGTATGATGTATAATTAAAGAAATAATAAGGCTTTCAGCCAGCAAGGAAGGTATATTATTATGGAATCCAATATCCTGCTTGAAAGCGGCACTAACGAGCTTGAGCTGCTTGAATTTGTCGTTGGAACAAAGAATTATGGTATAAATATTGCAAAAGTAAGCGAAATAATGATGTACAGCGAGGTAACGCCAATGCCGTCGGCTCCGCCAGAGGTTGAGGGCGTATTTATGCCCCGTGACAAGCTCATTACGGTGGTTGATTTGCACAAGGTTCTCGGAATGGAAGCGCAGCCGGATGAAAAAGGTCTGCTTATCGTCTGCGAATTCAACCAGATGGACATCGCTTTCCACGTTACAGCCGTAAGAGGAATACAGCGCATAAGCTGGACAAATATCGAAAAGCCGCCGGCAGTTGCCAATGCGCAGAATTCGGGCATTGCAACAGGCATTGCGAAAATTGACGGAAAGATCATTCTTATTCTCGACTTTGAAAAAATCATTTCCGACATCAATTGCAGCGCAGGTCTTGACGTAAGCGGAATCGAGCACATTGAGGTTACCGAAAAGGTTGAAACGGACGCACATATTGTTATTGCCGAGGACTCTCCGTTCCTTAACAAGCTAATTGTGGACGCTCTGAAAAAGGCTCATTTCGAAAATGTTTCCACCTTTGCCAACGGCAAGGACGCATGGGACTATATTTCAAGCTTCAAGGGTCAGGGCAATATCACCGACAACGTCAAGGTGGTTATTTCCGATATTGAAATGCCCCAGATGGACGGTCACAGACTTACCAAGCTTATCAAGGACGACAGCGAGCTTAAAGCAATCAAGGTTTTCCTGTTCTCCTCCCTTATTGACGATAAAATGAGAAAAAAGGGCGAATCCATAGGCGCTGACGAGCAGTTCTCAAAGCCACAGATAGGCGGACTTGTAAAAAAACTTACGGAAGTGCTTACAAAGTAATACATATAAAAGCAGCTGTTTTTACGGCTGTTTTTTTTTGCATAAATTTACATTCAGTAACATTACCGTTACAAATGTTTACAGAAATGTTAATTTTAGTTACAATTGTTTACAGTTTCCGTTTTTTATTGATTTTTCCCTTTATAAATGTTATACTTTTATTTGTACAAAAAATCCCGAAAGGATAATATAAATGAACAGCTATTCAATAGCCTCTCAGCACGAGAAGCTTAAACAAATCGTAGAGGAAATAGAAAAGGTAATAATCGGCAAGCGTGAAGTAGTAAGAATGCTGCTTATTGCGCTTTTGTCGGGAGGTCATGTTCTTATCGAGGACGTACCAGGAGTTGGAAAAACCACCCTTGCCACCGCTCTCGGAAAGGCAACTGGGCTTGAATGTAAGCGTGCCCAGTTTACCCCCGACGTAATGGCGTCCGATATTACGGGCTTCACTATGTTCAACAAGGAGCTGAACAAGTTTGAGTTCAGACAGGGTCTTGTAATGTGCAATATTCTCCTTGCGGACGAAATAAACAGAACCTCTCCCAAAACCCAGTCCGCCCTCCTTGAAGCAATGGAGGAAAGAAGCGTTACCGTGGACGGCACAGCTCACAAGCTGCCTGCTCCCTTTATGGTAATCGCTACGCAGAACGAGGTTGGCTATGTGGGAACATTTCCCCTGCCCGAGGCACAGCTTGACCGCTTTATGATGAAAATTTCAATGGGCTACCCCTCAATTGAGGAGGAAATAGACATTATTTCGGGCAGACGCTCAGACGAGCCGTTAAAGAACGTAAAGCCGATCTGCACCGCCGAGGATATAATGGAGTGTATGGAAACGGTAAAGCTTATCAACCTTGAACAAAGCGTTTACAGGTACATAGTGGAGCTTGTTGCCGCTACAAGAAAGCACCCCTCCGTACTGCTCGGAGCAAGCCCCAGAGCCTCTCTTGCTCTTATGAGGGCTTCACAGGCTTACGCTTATCTTTCGGGCAGGACTTACGTTGTTCCCGAGGACGTTATTAAAATGGTTCCATTTATTCTTGCCCACAGACTGCAGCTTACGCAGGAGGCGAAAATAAAGCGCACCGACGAAATGGACGTGCTTAAGGACATTGCGCAGAGCATAAAGCCGCCCCTCAGAAAAAACGAGGGCTGAAATGGCTAAGTATCGTGTTTTTTATATCCTTATGCTGTTGGGGCTTACGGTGCTTACGGTGTGCTATCAGAGCGAGCTAACCTTTATTCTTTTAGCGACCTTTGCGGCAATGCCCGTTGTTACGCTGATTTTGCTGATAATCTCCTTTTTATGCGTTAAAATAACGGTCACTCCCCCAAGCGCCATTGTGCAGAAAACCCAGTCCCTTACCGCAGAATTAACGGTGAAAAACCGCTTTATAATGCCCCTTGCTCCCGTACGGATTTTCGGAATGTTTCAGGATGACAAAAGCACCCGTCCCGAGCGGAAGCAGATTTTGCTTTCCGTACCGCCTTTTAAAAAGGTAACCTTAAGCTTCGGCGGCGGTTTTAAGTACAGAGGACAATATTTTCTCGGAGCGGAACGGGCTGAATTTGTGGATCTCTTAAAAATATGGCGGCTGTCAAAGCGGCTTAAACCATCAGTAAGCGTAATCGTGCTTCCAAGACGCATTGATATTTCAAGCCCCTCGGATACCGCCGACAGCGACCTTGAGCATTTTCTCAGCCGCTTTTCCGCATACGAAAAGAACAATTTCTCCTCTATACGGGAATACCGTGAGGGAGATACGTTAAGGTCTGTTCACTGGAAATTATCCGCTAAATCCGACCAGCTTATTGTCCGTGAATTTGAGCAGAATGTCAGCAGCAACGCTGTTATTTTCTGCGATTTAAGCGGAAATTCGGACAACGCTGACATTATGGCGGGACAGATAGATACGGCAATCGAAACCGCTCTTGCCATAACAAAGGCGTGCATTTCCGAGGGAAACACCGCCGTAAACGCATGGTACAGCGCCGAGGAAAGCAAGGCGGTTAGCTGCATTTCTGACAATACCGCCGATTATGAAAGACAATACTATCTTTATTCCGTTGCAAAAGCCCACAGCGGAGAGTCTTTCTGCAATACAATCAGAGAGCTTGCCGACCTTGGCGGCGGCTCAGACACGGTTTAGATTATCCCTTCACGAATCGACGGCGGCTTTGC
>CAMDZU010000170.1 GCA_945910715.1 uncultured Clostridia bacterium | reverse complement strand
CATAAGAGCAGTACAGCCTGCAATGCCGATAACGGTCATCAGCATTCTGCGCTTGTATCTGAAAATATTCCGAGCGGTGATTTTGCTGCTGAAATTCATGTGATTCCAGATAAAGGGGATTTTTTCAAGGAAAACACGCTTGCCCGATTTAGGCGGCTTCGGCCGCATAAGCTGTGCCGGCTGCTCCTTAAGCTCCGTGCGGCAGGAGAAGTAAACGGTGATTATTACCGCCGCCACGCCTACAACCGCCGCAATTGCCCCAAGGCTCCAGTCGTAAGGCAGGCAAAGTTCGGGCATATTGTAAAGCATACCGTAGGCTACAATGATAACATAGGGGAATATTTTTTCGCCTATAAGCACGCCTGCGATACAGCCTGCAATTGTTGCGGCAATTGCGTAAAGCATATACTTGAAGATAATCTGACTGTTGCTGTAACCAAGTGCTTTCAGCGTGCCTATCTGCACACGCTCCTCCTCGACCATACGGGTCATGGTGGTAAGGCACACCAGTCCTGCTACAAGGATAAAGAAAATGGGGAAAATGCTGGCGATATTGTTAATGCGTTCAGCGTTTTCGCCGTATTCGGTGTAGCCTGCGTTGTCGGTGCGGTCGAAAACGTACCATTTGGGGTCGGAAATATCCTCGATTTCACGCTTTGCGTCGGCAATTTTGTCCTCCGCCTCCGCAACCTCTTTTTTATATTCCTTTTTATTCTTGTTGTATTCGTCGATTCCGTCCTTGTAATCAATTACACCCTGCTCATACTCCGCCTTGCCCTCAGCGTATTTTTCCTCGCCCTCGTTATAATCCGCAAGTCCGTCTGCGTATTTGATTTCGCCGTCGTTAAGCTTGTCGTAAGCCTCCTTCAGCTGTGCAAGACCCTCGTTTTTCGCCTTTTCAAGCTCCTTTTCGCCCTCGTCAAGCTGTTTTTCGCCGTCCTCAAGCTGCTTTTTGCTCTCGTCAAGGGTTTCCTTTGCGGAATCAAGCTTTACCTTTGTTTCCTCAAGGACTGCCTTTGCGGCTTCAAGCTCCGCTGCGGATTCGTCAAGCTTTGCTTTTCCCTCTGCAAACTGCGCCTCCGCCGCTTCAATCTGCGGTGCGCTTTGGTCAAGGGCAGCCTTTGCGGCGGCAAGCTGCATATAGTTGGTTTCATAAGCCGCAACGCCGTTGTCGTACTGCTCCTTTGCGGCAAGGTAAATCGGGTTGTTTTCGCCGTAGGCGGCTTTCATTTCCTCAAGCTGTGCAAGGGTTTCGTTAAGCTGCACCTGCAATGCTTCAAGCTGCGCCATTCCGTCGTTGTAAGCGGCAAGTCCCTCGTCGTACTGCTGCTTCTGCGGCTCAAATTCAGCGTAGCCTGCGTTCCATTCCTCAAGCCCCGCCTTGTATTGTTCAAGCCCGTCCTTGTACTTTGCAAGCCCCTCGCTGTACTGCGCCAGTCCGCCCTTGTATTCCGCAAGGCCGTCCTTGTACTTCTGCTTTCCGTCCTCAAGGTCGGCTCTGTTCTTTTCGATTTCGTTTTCACCGTCGGTTATCTTCTGCTCAAATTCAGCCTTTGCGCTGTAATATTCCTCCCAGCCCTCGTCTAACTCCGTCCGTGAGCTTTCAAGCTGCTCCTTCGCGTCGTCAAGCTCCTTGCGACTGTCCGCAAGGGTTGTTTCTCCCTCGTCAAGCTCCTTTTTTGCGTCCTCTAATTTCTGCCACGCTTCCTCAAATTCCTTGTCAGCGTCGGCGGTTTTGTCCTTTAATTCCTGCTCTGCGTCCGCAATTTTTTCGTTTGCCTCGTCTATAATTTCAACATATCTTGTTTCGGCACGGTTTTTGCCTACATCTTCAAGGATTTCCCCAAGCTTTTCGGAAAGCTCCTTGTATTCATCGCCGTAGGTGTTATACTCCGTGAATTTGTCGGCAACAACATATACCTCTGTGTAATATTCCACGTCAAAATTACTTGCAGGAATATATACTACCGCATTTATTGAGCCGCTGCCCACGGTGGTGTTGCCGATTGTGGATTTGTCTATGTACTGAGGTGAATTGTACTTGCCCACAACGGTAAATTCCGTATTTTTCAGGGTTTCGGAAAGGTCGGAATCAGTCCCCGAGGACAAGGTAAGCACGTCCCCGACGCTGTAACCGCCTGCCATTCCGCCACCCATAATAATACATTCGTTTTCCTTTTCGGGGAATCTGCCCTCTTTTAAGGTAAGGCTGTTTACCCCGTCAACCATTGCCTCTACTCTCAGCGCACGGTTGCCCTTTTCGCTTTTCAAAAGCACATCTACGAAATAAGAGGGGTAAACGGACAGGCTTTCGTCTGCGTTTTCAATCGCCTTTATGTCCTCCTCGTCAAAGCCAAGGGTTGAAACAAGGCGGTAATCCATAAGCCGATTGTTGTCGAAATAGGTATCGGCGGAGATTTTCATATCGGGCGAAGCCCCTTTTACTCCTGCAAAAAAGGCAACGCCAATAGCCACTATTCCGAAAATTGACAGAAAGCGGCTTTTGGTTTTAAGTATTTCAATAAACGCATTTTTCTTTAATGCGGAATGTTTCATAGCAGTCCTTTCATTATACGCAAATTGTTATACACATTGTTGATTTATCTTTATATATATCAATATGTAGAATTACAGTCCGTTAAATCTTGAAGTAAAGTCAAGGGTGTTCAGATACTCGGTGCAAATCTGATTCGGCTTGATTCTGCAAGCCTCGGCATATTTGTCCACATCCTCCCAGAAGCCTCTCTCAACGCTGAATGCAAGGTGATAAATGTCCGAATAAATTCCGCCGTTTCCCATAAGACCGTTTCTGATTTCGTCTGAAACGGGCAGCTCCTTCATAGCGTCCGCAAGGGCTGCGCCGCTTGTGCCTGTTACAATGGAGATAAGTCCCATAAGGTACATTTCCTTTGCCTTTGAGCCAACTCCGGGAGCGATTTTGGAAAGCCGCTCGCAGAAGCCTGCTCTGAAAAGGGCTACACGGAGCAGCTCGTTGGGGGAATTGCGGTTAAGTCTTTGCAGACCCACAAGGTAAATCCATTCCTTCAGGTTATCTATACCCAGCATAACAAGAGCCTGCTTTACGGTGGAAATGGTGTTGCCCGTATCCTCGCAAAGCTTGTTGATAAGCCTTAAAAGGCGTATCGTAAGCACCGGGTCGGTGGAAATTATAGCGGAAATCTGTTCAAGGTCAGGCTCGGGGACGTAAAGCAGAGCCAGTATCTGCAAAAAGTTCTTTATCATAGGACCCCCTGACCGCTTTGTTTCAAGGACGGGCTTTGCGAAGAAAAAGCCCTCGAAAAGGTCCACGCCCATATCCCTTGCGGTTTCAAACTCGTCCACGGTTTCAACGTAGCAGGCGAGGGTGCGCTTGCCGTTGGTATGGCATTTGTCGGCGGTAAGCTTGATAAGGTCGGCGTCGCTGTTTACGTCAAAGCGCACCACGTCCGCCAGTCTGAATAAGTCCTCATCCTTTTCGCTGTAAAGGAAATCGTCTATTGCAATATTATAGCCCATACGCTTCAAGGCGGTTATTTTTTCACGCACAGAAGGCTGACGCAAATCCTCGGCGGTTACCTCAACCGTAAGCTTTTCGGGAGTGAAAATTTCCACAAAGCCTCTTTTCAGCATATCGGGGGAAAACCGCATATAGCAGCGCTTCTTGCCGAAAATGCGGTTCTGATTGTCCGAAAAGAAGTCGGCTATCTGCTTGTAGGAGCGGCTTTCAACAGCACGGTCGTATTGTCCGTCGGGAGTTGTAGCTTCAATTGCGGTCTGATACAGCAGCTCATAGCAGTAGGTGTTGCCCTGAGCGTCGAAAACAGGCTGCTTTGACAGATAAACATTCATAATTCCAATTCCTTTACCATTCAATATTCTCAACAGGGGTGGGATTGTCGTTTGTTTCAACGCTGCTTACCTTGCTGTTTCTTAGCCGTATTACACGGTCAGCCATAGGCGCAATGGCGGAATTGTGGGTAACAAGGATTACCGTCATTCCCTCCTTGCGGCAGGTGTCCTGCAGCAGCTTAAGTATCATTTTGCCCGTATTGTAGTCAAGTGCGCCCGTTGGCTCGTCGCAAAGGAGCAGCTTGGGCTTTTTTGCAAGGGCTCTTGCAATTGCAACACGCTGCTGCTCGCCTCCCGAAAGCTGTGAGGGGAAATTGTCCATTCGCTCGCCCAGTCCCACCTTTTCGAGAATTTCGGGAGCGGGAATAAAGTCGGTGCAGGTCTGCGCCGCAAGCTCCACATTTTCCTTGGCAGTCAGGTTCTGTATAAGATTATAGAACTGGAATATGAAGCCAATATCAAAGCGG
>CAMDZU010000169.1 GCA_945910715.1 uncultured Clostridia bacterium | reverse complement strand
AGCCCCCTCTCCACCAACCTAAAAACCACAAACAACACAAAACAGGGGTCAAAGGGGGCGGCAGCTCCCTTATGGGGTTTAAAAAGGGCGCTCCCTTTTTGCCCTGCGGCGAGCTTTTTCCTCTTGACAATATCAGCAATGTAGAGTAAAATTATAGTGTATGATTATGCCCTCAGCACAAATTCAAGCATACAGGAGAATCACAATGCCCATTGTTTCAGCGTCAATCCTTAATTCCGACCTTGCGAATTTAGCCGCTATGGCGGAGAAAGCGGAAAACGCAGGCTGCGGCTGGCTTCATTACGACGTAATGGACGGCAGCTTTGTACCGCCCATTTCCTACGGCGCATCGGTGCAGGGCGCAGTAAAGCCCTACTGGAAAGGCGTTATGGATACCCACCTTATGGTGATTGACCCGCTTTCACAGATTGAGCAGTTTGCAAAAAACGGCTCGGACATTATAACCTTTCACGCAGAAAGCAGGTCTGACATCGGGGAAACAATAGACAGGATTCACTCCTTCGGAATAAAGGCAGGTCTTGCCGTAAAGCCGAATACTCCCGCAGAGGAGGTTTTCCCTTATCTTGACAGGCTGGAAATGGTGCTTGTAATGACCGTTGAGCCGGGCTACGGCGGACAAAGCTTTATAAGCTCCACCCTTGACAAAATAAAGGCTGTCCGTGAGAAAACGGAGGCTTTGATTCAGGTTGACGGCGGAATCAACGCCGAAACGGCTTTGCTTTGCAGAAAAGCAGGCGCAGACGTGCTGGTGGCAGGAACCTATCTTTTCCGTGCGGAAAATATGAAAACGGCTGCGGAAAGCCTTTGGAAAGATTAAATATGGATACATTTGTAAATATACTGACAACGGCTCTTATCTCTATTTTTATACAGAACTCAATTTTTGAACGGGCTCTCGGCTCTAACATACTGCTTTATGCGGCAAGAAAAAAGGAGCATCTCCTTGGTTTTGCGGCAGGAATTACCTATATCACCACCCTTGCGGCAATTCCCGTTTATTTTCTTGACCGTTTTTTTGAGGACTTTCCCTATTACAGTATAATTATGCCTTTTATGTATATACTTTCGGTAGGCATTATTTACTGCGTTACTCTTATTGTGATATGGCGGTTTATACCAAAGCTTTTCAGCAGAATAAAGAAATACGTTCACCTTTCGGTATTCAACTGTTCCGTGCTGGGAGCGCTTTTCCTCGCCTCTCAGCTTGGAAGCGGCTTAGGCTCCTACATAGGCTACGGAATAGGCACGGGTGTAGGCTTTCTCCTTGCGGCGTATCTGCTGTATATTGCGTCGGACAGACTTAATTCCGAGCTTGTGCCTGCCTGCTTCCGCGGAATGCCGATAATGATAGTTTATGTGGGTATTCTCTCGCTGGCATTTTACGCATTTATGGGTTACACAACGGCAATCTGATATAGACAGGGGCAAATTATGGGCAGAAAAAAATACGGCACCAAGGTAAAACGAACGTACAATCTGTATAAAAGAAGAAAATCCCCCTTGCGCAAGGCGCTTGAAGCAATCGGAATGATAATTCTTGTGGGAGGACTGGGCTTTTTGGGCTATGCCGCCGCACCTCCTGTTATCGAGTTTTTCAAAAACGGAATGGGAGCGGCTGAAACAAGCTCCCTTGAATGGAAGCCCGAAGTAACCGCTCCTGCGGAAACGGACAGCGTGGACAGCACCACAACTGCGCCTTCGGACACTTCTGAGGACAATACCGAGGTACAGCCCGAAGCTATGGCAATAAACGCTGTGCTTGCTCCCGATACCGCCCTTGAAAGCTCAGCGGCACTGGCGTCCTTTGTGAACAGCGCAAAGAAAAAGGGCTATAACTATGTTGTGCTGGAAATGAAAAATCAGACGGGATATGTGCGGTACAAGTCCAATTTAAGCAAAATCAAGGACACCGACGTTGTAACGGGCGCAATGACCCTTGCGGAAATAAACGCCATCTTTGAAGAGGCGGATATGAAAATTATTGCAAGAATGTCCACAATAAAGGACAGCGTAGGTCCGAAGGTAATAACCGACGGCGCTGTGCGCTTTGCGGACGACAGCTATGCGTGGCTGGACGGACGTGTTGAAAACGGCGGAAAGCAGTGGCTTGACCCGTTCAGAGCGCCTACCTCCGATTATCTCGGCTCTATTATCACCGAGCTTTGCAGAGCGGGAATTACGGATATTATCCTTGAAAACACCTATTTCCCCGAATACAACAACTACGATTACACCATACTTGATCAGGGCTTTTTTGCTGATGACAGATACAAGGCATTGTCCGCAATCATCACAAACGGCAATGACTTTGCGGATAAATCAGGCGGCAAGGTCTATGCAAAGGCAAGCCTTTACGACCTGCTGATGAGCTATGACGGCTATGTGGGCACGGCGGAATTCATTAAGGATCTGAAGTTCCCCGTAAGCATTCCCGTTGTGCTTGAATTTACAAAAGCCGATTTCGGAGAGGAGCTTAAAACGGGCGACAGCTCCAGCGTAAAGCTGCCTGCCGACTCTGCGGAGCTTGTAAAAACCCTTTATTCCCAGGCAAAACGCTATACAAGAAACCTTGAAATAATACCCCTTATCAACACAAAGGGCCTTTCCAAAAAGGAAATCGAAAGCATAAAAACAGTCCTTGAAGAGCTTGAATATGAAAATTATATGATAAACTGATTTTCTCTTGCTTTTTATGCTGAAAAGAGGTATAATATTAGAAGAATAAATTTAAGGAGATTATAAATGACAAATCTTGAATTATTACAGCAGGTAACAGACCCATCCGGAAGCAATCAGATGCTCAGCCTTCTGACAACACTTATCCCCCTTGCGCTTATTATCGTTGTGTTCTACTTCCTGCTTATCAGACCCGAAAAGAAACGCTCAAAGCAGATGAAGGAAATGCTTGACAACCTGCAGATTGCAGACGAGGTCGTTACAACAGGCGGCATTATCGGCAGAGTTTTAAGCGTAAAGGAAGACACCGTACTTATCGAAACAGGCTCAGACAGAACAAAGCTCCGTATTCTCCGCACCTCAATTGCGGAAAACAGAACCGTTCACGATAATGCAGAGCCTGCTGTTCCCCTCAAGAAAAAGAAGAAGGAACAGGACGCTCCCGCTGAGGACAAAAAGGAAGAAATCAAGTAATTCTGCGCAAAATAAGCCTCACGCTGCCGTGGGGTTATTTTCCCGTGGGCAAGGGCATACAATGGTAAAAACGGAGGCGCTATGAATTACAATCCGTCGGTAAAAAATCCTGCCACCATACAGGGACAGATTGACAAGCTTCTTGAAAGAGGCTGTATAATCGAGGATATGGACGAGGCGAAAAAGACCCTTGTCAATATCAACTACTACCGCCTTGCCTACTACTTTGCCCTTTTCCTTGAGGATAAGCACCATTACCGTGAGGGCACCAGCTTTAACCGGATAATGCGTATTTACGACTTCGACCGTATGCTGCGCTCCCTTCTGCTAAGCGTGCTGGAGGAAATCGAAATTACCATGCGTGCGGTAATAAGCAACTACCATGCGCTGAAATACGGCGCACTTGGCTATCTCAATGCCTCAAGCTTTGATTTTCACCACAAGCACCAGCCCTTTCTGTCCAAAATTGACCGAATGATCGAAAGCAACACCGACGAGGATCTTGTTGCCCACCATCTGACAAAATACGGCGGCGCATTCCCTCTCTGGGTAATTATGGAGCTGTTCAGCTTCGGCACTCTCAACTGCTTTTATCTTGATATGCACCCTCAGGACAAAAAGGAAATTGCGGAAACCAACTTCGGCATAAACAGCAAATATCTTGAAAACTGGCTCCAATGCCTGTCCGACCTGCGCAACCACTGCGCCCACTACAACAGGCTTTACGGCAACGGCTTCAGCAACGCTCCGCGCACTCCTTCCGACTATGACGGAGAGCTTGGCAATACCCTTTTCGATTACATAGTCATTATGAAACGTCTTTACAAGCGCCCCGAAAGCTGGGAAAATAACTTTATTTCAGAGCTGAAAGAGCTTATCGAGCGCTACAGGGACGATATAGACCTGCTTCAGATCGGCTTTGGCGCCGACTGGGAAAAAGAACTTACCGAGAACTAACAATACATTTTCAAAACCAGATGCAAGGGCCTTTCGCATGATGCGGGAGGTCCTTGCGATTTTTTAGGGGGCAATGCCCCCTTGACCCCTTTTTTGTGTTTGTTTTTGTTTTTGTGTCGGTGGAGAGGGGGCTCCTCGCCCCCTTTTTGTTATTACCCCTCGCTGTGGGGATTGGGGGCTTCGCCCCTTGCCCCCCGATTT
>CAMDZU010000168.1 GCA_945910715.1 uncultured Clostridia bacterium | reverse complement strand
CCTTTACTTCGAGGGCGGCGCAAGCCTTGTTATCAGACCCTCGGGTACAGAGCCGAAAATCAAGCTTTACTACACAACAGTAGGCAGCACACTTGCAGACGCAGAGGCTTTGCAGGTAAAATATTCCGAGGCTTTTACAAAAATAGTAAAAGGCTGATAAAAGGTGTTGACAAAGGTTGATTTTTGTGATATAATTTCAACTTGTGATGATTATGCTTAATGGGTTGCTCCCCATTAGTGCTGATATTGAAAGAAAAGGCGGTGACAACATGAGAGAAGGTATTCATCCAAATTACCAGCAGACAACAATCAAGTGCGCTTGCGGAGCTGTTTGGGAAACAGGCTCTACAAAGCAGGACATTAAGATTGAAATCTGTTCAAAGTGCCACCCATACTTTACAGGCAAGCAGAAGCTTGTTGACGCAGGCGGACGTGTTGATAAGTTCAACAAGAAGTTCGGTCTTAAGTAATAAGAGTATTGCACTTGCAAATCAAGGCGGTTGGTTTTCCGACCGCCTTTTTGTTGTATAAAAATGTTGTTATTCGGAAGAAAATGTGTTATAATAAACGCAAGCGTTTATTATTTTTATAATTGTCCTCGCAGATACGCAAAACTGACAGTGTATAAATGTCCTCGGCTTTATACACTATATTACACACAAACGGAGAACCCACAATGATAAAAGCGGTAATTTTTGATATGGACGGAGTTATCCTCGATACGGAAAAGCTCCTTGTGAAATACTGGTGTCAGGCTGCTCACGAGTTTGGCTACCCTATGGAGCGTTGGCACGCACTTCATATACGAAGCCTTGCGGGGAAGTTCTGCGAGCCGCTACTGAAGGAATGGTTCGGGCAGGACTGCGATTACAAAACCGTCCGTGCAAGGCGAATGGAGCTTATGAAAGCAGACATTGAGCAGAACGGCCTTGAAAAGAAAAAGGGCGTTGACGAGCTGCTTGAATTTTTAGGCGAAAAGGGCATAAAACGTGCAGTCGCCACCGCTACCGACATTGAACGTGCAACCTCTTACCTTACAAAAATAGGGGTTTACGACAAATTCGACCGCATTATCTGTGCAAGCATGGTGGAAAGCGGAAAGCCAAAGCCTGATATTTACATATATGCGGCAAAGGAACTGGGACTTGACCCAAGCGAGTGCATTGCCATAGAGGATTCACCAAACGGCGTTACAAGCGCATATAATGCAGGGTGCAGGACTGTAATGGTGCCCGACCTTACACAGCCCGACCAGGAACTTGAAAAAATGCTGTATGCAAAGTGCGACTCCTTGCTTGACGTTATTGAATTGCTGAAATAAGGCGGTATATTATGCGAATTTTTTCTATAAACGACTTAAACAGAATGATTACCGACAATGTAGCGGATTTTATCGCAATGTCGGAAAAGGAATATGCAGACCAGCTTAAAAATGCGGCGGCGCATATTGCCCAAACCCATGCCGAAAAACCAATTATACTTATTTCGGGTCCCTCGGGCAGCGGAAAAACCACCAGCGCTCTCCGCATTGAAACTCTGCTTGAACAGCAGCACGGACTGAAATGCAAAACCGTTTCCCTTGACAACTACTTTATTTCGCTGACCCCCGAGCAGCTTGCGGATATGAGCAAGGTTGACCTGGAATCACCCTCAAGGCTGAATACAGAGCTTCTTGTGGAGCATTTCGAGAAAATCCGCAAATGTGAAAAGGTGCACATTCCCTCCTTTAATTTTGCCACACAACAAAGCGTTGAGGGAGAGGAGTTCCGGCGAGAGCCTGACGAAATCGTTATTTTCGAGGGAATACACGCCCTCAACCCCGAAATTACGGGAGAAATCCACGACCACGCAGTTTCGGTTTACGTCAGCGTAAGAACACGTCTTGAACAGGACGGCGACCTGCTTCACCCCTCAAAAATACGTCTTATGCGCCGACTTATGCGTGATAAGCTTTTCAGAGGCAGAGCCGTAACGGACACTATGGACTTTTTCGCAAGGGTAGAGCGTGGCGAGCAGCTGTATATAATGCCCTACAAGCACCGGGCGGAAATTGATATTGACACCTTTATTCCCTTTGAAGCCTCGGTTTACAGGAAATTCCTCGTACCCGAGCTTGAAAAGGTAAAGGACAGCTATGAGCATTACGGAAAGTATGCCGATGTGGAAAAGTTTCTGCTTATGCTTGATGATGTTGACGAAAAGCTTGTGCCTGACAATTCGCTCATAAGGGAGTTTATCGGGGGAAGCAAGTACACTTATTAAATAAAACAAAAAACGCTCAGAATTAAGGTATTGCCGATAAAGCAAATTCCGCCCCGCCGAGCAAATCATCTTGCGTTAAGATGAAGCGTCGGCGAGGCGGAACTGCCTAAGGCGGCACGCCTTAGCGTGTTTCCGATAAAGCAGTTAAAAACCGCCGAGCCAAAATGCTTTCAGACAAATGAAAGTTAAGGCTCGGCGGAACTGCCCAAAGGGGCACCCTTTATCTGAGCGTTATTTTTACTCCCAGCCCTTCCACACATCAGGCTGATAGCCTACCGTTGCCTGCTTGCCGTTTCTGACAATGGGTGTTTTGTAAAGCTTGGGGTTTTCTGTAAGCTTGTCCGGCTTTGCATTGTCAAGAAGATATTTTATCTCGAAGTAGTCCTTGCTGTTTTCGTCAATAAGCTTGTCAATGCCGCCTACCGCCTGACAAACGCTGTTAAGCTCCCCCTTGCTAAGTCCCTTTTCAAGAATATCCACAAACTGAAATTTAATGCCCCGTTCCTTGAAATAGCGCTGTGCTTTCTTGGGTCAAAGCACTTGTTTTTGCCGAAAATCTGTATGTTCATTTCCTTTTTCCTTTCTTTACCGCATAGTCAGCCCTGCGTTTTTCCGCCTCGAATACAAAATATCCGTCCTGCTCATAGACCTTAACTCCGCCGAAAATGGCTGTCAGCTTGTTTTTGTACCAGTCAAGCCGCTTTGTTACCATAAACATTCTGCCGCCGATTACAAGCCTGTTGAAGCCCTTTTCGATAAACGCTTTTGCAACGGAAAAATCCGTGTGATAGGGCGGATTTGACAGAATAAGCGTAAAGCCGCTTTCCGTAACGTCCTTCAGCCCGTCGCTCTGAATTACCGTTACATTTTCAATGCCGTTGAGCCTTGCGTTTTCCTTTGACAGCTTGATTGCATTTTCGCTTATGTCGCACATAAAAACCTTGTCGCCGCCTATTGCCTTTGCGGCGGCAATGCCCACAATTCCGCAGCCGCAGCCTAAATCAAGCACCTTATCTTCGGCGGTAAAGCTGACGTGACTTAGCATTGCAAGAGTGCCCTTGTCGGCCCATTTCGGGGAAAATACCTCGTCGTTGGTTTCAAGCCGCAGAGCTATGCCGTTTATTGTTACTTCAAACATAAAAACCTCTTAAAGAGCCATACTGTAAATACATTATACAATAATTTTATTGAAAATAAAAGCCCTTGTTGCAATTTGCTTTCAAAAAGAGTATAATAAGGATAAATTAAGATAAAAGGCTTGGTTCAATATGAAAGACGGATTTATAAAAATAGCGGCGGCAACTCCCGAAATAAGAGTAGCCGACTGCAAATACAACGCAGAGCAGATAATTGCTCTTGCAAAAGAGGCGGCGGAGCAGGAGGTTAAGCTGCTGTGCCTGCCCGAATTATGCGTTACGGGCTACACCTGTCAGGATTTGTTTTTTCAGCCTGTGCTGATAAAGGGAGCAAGGGAAGCCTGCAATTACATCTGCGAGCAGACGAAAACCCTTGATATGGCGCTGGTTTTCGGTGCGCCTGTTGAGCAGGACGGAAAGCTGTACAACTGCGCAATTGTGTCCTGTCACGGGGAGATTATTGGCGTTGTGCCGAAAAAATATCTGCCCAACTACAATGAGTTTTACGAAAAGCGCCACTTTGAAAGCGGCAATAAGCCAATGATTTTCCGTTGTAAAGAAATGCCCGAATTCACATTTGGCATTGAGCTTTGCGAGGATTTATGGTCGGTTGAACCTCCTTCAATCGCTCTTGCAAAGGCGGGTGCAACAATTATCCTCAACTGCTCCGCCAGCAACGAAATGATAGGCAAGGCGGATTACCGCCGTCAGCTTGTCTGCGGTCAGTCGGGCAGACTTATCTGCGCTTATGTTTATTCCAGCGCAGGGGAGGGCGAAAGCACTCAGGATATGGTTTTCGCAGGGCATAATCTTATTGCGGAAAACGGCGGTCTTTTGTGCGAAACAAGGCTGTTCGAGAACAAAATGATAATTACCGAGGCGGACGTTCAGCGCCTTTTCTCCGAGCGCAGAAAAAATACCACCTTCACAAGCGAAACCGAGGG
>CAMDZU010000167.1 GCA_945910715.1 uncultured Clostridia bacterium | reverse complement strand
ACTTGTCGGCAATATGGACATTGTTGATAATATGATGCTCCGTTCGTATAAGGGCGGAAAAACCGCATTCCTCAGCAGAAAAGAGCCAAAGCATTTGGCAGATGACATTATCGAAAAACTTGAGGTTGTCACTCCGAGTGCTTCAACTCCCGTAAGACGACTTTCGGGCGGTAATGTTCAAAAGGTTCTTGTCGGCAGAGAAATCGCACTCGGACCAAAGGTGCTTATGGTTGCTTATCCCGTAAGAGGTCTTGACATCAACTCGTCGTACAACATTTACAATATGCTCAACGAGCAGAAAAAGAAAAACGTTGCCGTGCTGTTCATAGGCGAGGATTTAGACGTGCTGCTGGAGCTGGCGGACAAGATTATTGTGCTGTGTCACGGCAGGGTAGCAGGAGTAGTTGACGCACGAAAGGCGTCAAAGGAGCAGCTGGGACTGCTTATGACAGGGGCAGAGCTTGAAGACGCCGATATTTTTATTGACAAGGGAGGGGAAAGCTGATGACCGCAGCAAAGAAAATCAAAGAACCGCTGATTCGTATTGCCAAGCGCACCGAGCTTACAAAAAGGCAGACTATGCTTCTCCGATTCGGCTCGGTTGCTCTTGCTCTTGTGGCAGGAGGACTGTTCATACTGGCAATCGGCACAAACCCCTTTGAGGCTTACGCAACCATAATTTCAGGAGCTTTCCGTTCCGCAATGGCTGTACAGGGCACGGTAAAAATCTGTATTCCGCTGCTTATTTCCGCTTTGGGTATCACTCTTGCATTCAAGATGAAATTCTGGAATATCGGCGCAGAGGGACAGATTATTATGGGCGCAATTTTCGCCTCCTATTTTGCCCTGTTCCATTCGGATTTACCCCATTGGCTGCTGCTTCTGATAATGTTTCTTGCAGGCTCAATCGGAGGCGGCTTGTGGGGACTTATTCCTGCATTTTTCAAGGCAAAGTTCGGCACTAACGAAACCCTTTTCACACTGATGCTCAACTACATCGCCCTTGATATTATAATTTTCCTCCGTGACGGCCCGTGGGCTGACCCGGAATCGGGCGGCTTCCCCAAAATTGCACGCTTTGACAAGAACGCACAGCTTGACCAGGTTTTCGGCGTTCACAGCGGCTGGATTGCGGCGGTAATAATTGCGGTTTTCGTGTTCGTTTACCTTAAATTCACCAAAAGCGGTTATGAAATAAGCGTTGTTTCCGAAAGCCACGCAACCGCACGCTATGCGGGAATGAATCCCAAAAAGATTATGCTGAAGACAATGTTCATTTCGGGCGCAATCTGCGGAATCGGCGGAATGGTACAGGCAACAGGCTCGGATATGACCCTTGCAACCTCAGTTGCAGGAGGCGTTGGCTTTACCGCAATTATTGTGGCATGGCTTGCAAAGCTTAATCCATTCGGAATTATGGTGGTTTCCTTCCTGTTTGCGGTTCTTGAAAAGGGCAGCTCGGTTTTGCAGTCAAGCTTTGGACTTTCAAGCTACTGCAGCGACGTTCTGCAGGGAATTATCCTGTTTTTCGTTCTCGCCTGCGAATTCTTTATCAGATACAAATTCGTTGTACGCAAAAACAGCAAGGAGGTGGCGGAATAATGGATTTCTGGGTTAATCTTATCTCGGCGGCTATTTTAGCAGGTATTCCGCTGCTTTACGGCACAGTTGGCGAAATTCTCAACGAAAAGGCGGGACACCTTAACCTTGGTGTTGAGGGTATGATGGCAATGGGAGCCTGCGCAGGCTTTATGGCAGGCTTTTACACCAACAACGCCATTGTGGCTATTATTGCGGCGTTCCTTGCAGGGGCGCTTGGAGCGGCGATTTATGCGCTGCTCACCGTAACCTTCAAGGCTGACCAGAATGTAACCGGTCTTACACTGACTATTTTCGGATTGGGTCTTTCCAACTTCTTCGGCGAATATATGCTGACAAATTCGGGCAGCTCCTCTCTTAAGCTTCCCACCGAAATCACGGCGGAGCTTAACAGCGTTTCAATTCCCGTTTTAAGTGATATTCCCGTTGTGGGAAAAATACTGTTTTCCCAGTCGCCTTTTGTATATCTGGGCGTGCTTATTGCCGTTCTGGTATTTATTTACCTCAGGCATACCAAAATGGGACTTAATCTCCGCACTATTGGCGAAAATCCTGCGGCGGCAGACGCACTTGGCATTAACGTTACCGCAATGAAGTATATCAACGTTATTATCGGCGGCGGAATCTGCGGTATCGGCGGCGCTTACTGCTCAATTATCTACTGCGGCGGCGTATGGATGGCAAATTCTGTAAACGGTCTTGGATGGATTGCGGTTGCCCTTGTTATTTTTGCGTCCTGGAGTCCGCTGAGAGCAATCGGCGGCTCGCTGGTGTTCGGTGCATTCAGCGTACTGAAATATTACGTTCCCAAGGACGTTATTACAATTCCCAACGCTATTTTCGATATGCTCCCGTTCCTGATTACTGCGTTAGTCCTTGTTATTTCCTCAATAAGACAGTCCAAGGAAAACGCACAGCCTGCTTCCTGCGGCACGAACTATTTCAGAGAAGACAGATGAAAAAAGCTCTTTCCCATTGAACGGGAAAGAGCTTTTTAATAAATGCAAAAACGAAAAACCTGCGTTACTGTCCATATCAGTCCTGACTTTTGAGATAACTCTTTACAAGCACCTGAAGAAGCTCGTCACGGTCAATGTGTCTGATAAGGCTTCTTGCGTTGTTGTAGGTGGTTATGTAGGTGGGGTCCTCGGAGAGAATGTAGCCTACAAGCTGGTTTATGGGATTATAGCCCTTTTCGTTAAGAGCCTCATATACTGTTGTCAGTATTTCCTTCATTTCCTTTTCACGCTCGTCACGAACGGAAAACGTCATAGTCTTTTCATGCATGGTTTCCATCTCCTTTTTGAAAACTAACATTTTATTTTTTATTATTATACACCAAAAACCCCGATTAAACAAGCCCTTTTTAATAAATTCCTCAAATTTACTTCGCAGCTGCGGACAAAAATCAACAGTTTATTTGTACATAATCACGATTATGTAACTGTTTTTTGCATTTGAATGTAAAGAATTGATATATAAATTTATAAATATTTACTATTGAAATGTGAATACAAAATTGATATAATGTAAGTAATTGTTAATGCAATTTCATTAGATAATGTAATGAAGCTGCCTTAATCCAAAAATCTCCGGGAGGAAATAAATATGGCTGAAAAGCGCAGTACCACAAGCAGTAATGAGGGAAACGGCTTCAAAAGCGCCCCTCTTGGTTATGATAAGCAGGACGTAAATGCTTACATTGCCAATCTGAATAAAAGCAGACAGCAAATGGAGGCTGACTATAAGCTTCAGGTTGCTGACCTGGAGAAAAAGGTAGAGGAGGCAATCGCCAACTCTATCTCAGAAGAACAGATAAATCAGCTCAACAAGGAGCATGAGGAAAAAATAATGGAGCTGCGCAAGCTGGTGCTTGACGAGCGCAGACACGTTGCACAGCTTGAAAAGGAATCTGTCAAGGCGCAGATGGCGGAGCAGAAAGCCGAAAAGGAAATGGATAAGCTGAGAGCCATTGCCGAAAAGCAGTCCAAGGAAATTGCAGCCCTCAGGAAAAACGGTGCTCCTGCGTCAAAGGACAATGGGGGAGCGTCTGTTGATGACGCATACAAGCAGGCTGAAAAAATTATCGAATCAGCCAAGGCTTACGCAAAGCAGGTGGTTTTAAAAACCAATAAATACAAGAGCGACGTTGAGGCAAAGCTTGCTGAAATGAAGGCAAAGCTGGAAGCGGCAACCGCTGAAATAGGCGCAATTTTCAAGCAGACAATTGCAGAAGCTGACAGTGCAAGAGCCCTTGCTGACGAAATCCCCGAGTTTGATTTTGAAGAGCTTGATTCAATGAAGCCCGTAAATATTCCCGAGGCTGTTTCTTCAAGCAGTTTTGCGGAAGAAGCTCCCGCACTTTCGTCAACGGACGACGAGCTTGTAACCTTTACAATCCCCTCTGAGGATAATATTGCAACTGTTGAGTTTCAGACGGAGGAGCCTGTTTCAAAGCCGGAGCCTGTTGCTGAACCCGAGCCTGTTGCAGAGCCGGAGATTTCCGTTGCAGAGGAGCCTGACGATTTATTCAGCGAATTAGGCAGCAACGAGCCCGAAGACAGCGATTCGGATATGTCAACGGACGATATTTTCGACAACGTATTCGGTGCTAACGAGGATAACAGCGACGAGGATTTGTCAACCGCAAACGGACTAAATCCAATAAACCGTCCCAAGCCGAAGTATGTTCACGATTTCAAGCTTGATTCTGCAGATACGCCTGTTGAAAAGGGCGAGGATTTGGCAGAG
>CAMDZU010000166.1 GCA_945910715.1 uncultured Clostridia bacterium | reverse complement strand
AAAAAGCCGCGGCAGATGGTCGAGAACACGCTGCGGCAGATGTATAAGGGCTTGTTCAATGAACCTTGCTCCCACGGAGCTTGAACACGCTTACGACGCAAGGGATAAGGAAGAGCTTATGAAGCTTAAGGTCAATCTCTGTATGAACTGCGGAGCCTGCACCTTTGTCTGTCCTGCAAAGAGAAACCTTGCGGAGAAAAATCAGCTTGCAAAAATATTCCTGCGGGAAAGTAAGTAGGAGGCAGTATGGAAAAATTGTTTATAGAGCCATCTCCCCATATAAAAAGCACAATGTCAACTCAAAAGGTAATGCTCCACGTTCTTATTGCGCTGTTTCCTGCTCTTGTAGCGGCAACGGTAATTTTCGGTCTTAGAGCGCTGTTCCTTACGGTAATCTGTGCGACCTCATGCGTAATTTTCGAGTGGCTGTTCAGAAAAATAACCAAGCGTGAACAGACAATCAGCGACTTGTCGGCGGTTGTAACGGGCGTTCTTCTCGCCTTTAATCTGCCTGCAAATCTGCCAATTTATATGGCAATTATCGGTTCCTTTGTGGCAATCGTTGTTGTAAAGCAGATGTTCGGCGGTATCGGTCAGAACTTTGCAAACCCAGCCATTACCGCAAGAATTGTGCTTATGCTTTCCTTTACTTCAAGTATGACTACTTGGGTAAAGCCTTTCTGGTACAACATTACGGGTACTGACGCAGTAACGGGCGCAACTCCTCTTGTTGCAGACGAGCTTCCCTCGGTAATGGATATGCTGCTTGGCGTAAGGGGCGGCTGTCTTGGCGAAACCTGCGCAATTGCGTTGATAATCGGCGGAATTTACCTTGTTGCAATGAAAATAATCACTCCCGTGACACCGATTGCCTTTGTGGGAACAGTTGCTCTGTTCTCCTTTATGGGCGGTCAGGACGTGGTTTACTCCGTTTTAAGCGGCGGACTTTTGCTGGGCGCAATTTTTATGGCAACCGACTATGCAACAACTCCCCTTACATGGAAGGGAAAGCTTATTTTCGGTATTGGCTGCGGTCTTATTACCTGTCTTATCAGAAATTTCGGCTCAATGCCCGAGGGCGTTTCCTACTCAATCCTGCTTATGAATATTCTTACACCCTATATTGATAAGCTAACACGTCCAAAGCCATTCGGAACAAAAAAGGAGGCTGATAAAGCATGATGAAAGCAATTAAGCCTACTCTTGTTCTTCTTATAATCACAACCGTTGTTTCGGCATTGCTTATTGTTACATACAACCTTACTTATGTTGATACCTCGGGAATAATCACAGAAAAAATGCGGCTTGCCTGCGAGGAGCTTATGGGCGAGGGCGAATATGAAATAGTAACCGACTGGGAAGCGGCAGGCTACTCGATTTCAAAGCCCGATAACGTTGAAAAGCTTATCAGAAAATCAGACGGCACGGTTGCCTTTGAAATAATCACAAGCGGCTATTCTAAGAACGGTCTTGATATGCTTATCGCAATGAACAGCGACGGCACGGTCAAGGGCGTAACAGTAGTTTCCATAGGAGAAACCCCGGGTCTTGGCACAAAGGTGCAGAACAGCGATTTCCTTGCACAGTATAACGGCAAGGGCGGCGAGCTTACAGTGGTCAAAACCGCTCCTGCCGCCGATAACGAGATTGAAGCCGTAACCAGCGCAACCTACTCCTCAAAGGGCGTAACCAAGGCTGTAAACATTGCAATCTCAACCTACAAGGAATTAGGAGGTGCAAAATGAGTTTGTTCAAGGAATTTTCAAAAGGCATTCTCAAGGAAAACCCTAACCTTGTAATGCTGCTTGGTATGTGTCCTACTCTCGCCGTTACCACAATGGCGGAAAACGGACTTGGAATGGGTCTTGCAACCACCTTTGTACTGGTTTGCTCAAATATTGCAATCGCACTTCTGAAAAAGCTTATTCCTGCGGCGGTAAGACTGCCAAGCTATATTGTAATTATCGCAGGCTTTGTTACCTTTGTAAGCCTTATGCTTCAGGCATTTATTCCGTCCCTTTACGACAGCTTGGGACTGTTTTTAAGCCTTATTACCGTAAACTGCATTATTTTAGGCAGAGCGGAAATGTTCGCAAGCAAAAACAAGGTTTTGCCCTCAATAATGGACGGTCTTGGAATGGGACTTGGTTTTACAATGTCCCTGCTTATCGTTGGCTCTGTGAGAGAAATTTTAGGCGCAGGCACATGGTTCGGTATTCAGCTTATGCCTGATTTTATTCAGCCAATGACAATTTTCATTCTGCCTGCAGGAGGCTTCTTCACTCTCGGCATTGTAATTGCAGTTGTGGGCAAGCTTACCAAAAAGCCTGTAAAGAACATAAGCTGCTCGTCCTGTCCAAGCCGTGAAATGTGTGCAGGCTGCGGCGCAAAGAAGGAGGATAAATAATGGATCTTTTCAAAAATATTGCCATAATTCTCCTTACCTATGTGCTTACGGAAAACTTTGTTCTTTCAAAGTTCCTCGGTATCTGCCCGTTCCTCGGCGTTTCCAAAAAGCCCTCAAGCTCTCTCGGAATGGGTCTTGCGGTAACCTTTGTAATGGTCTGCGCAACCTGCGTTACATATCCCATTTATTACGGCGTACTTGTTCCGCTGAATATTTCCTATATGAAAACGGTTGCCTTTATTCTGATAATTGCGCTGTTTGTTCAGCTTGTTGAAATGGCAATGAAAAAGTTTATGCCGCCTCTTTACAAGGCGCTTGGCGTTTATCTGCCCCTTATTACAACAAACTGCGCCGTTCTCGGCGTTACCATTCTCAACATTGACAACGAATCAAGCTTTTTTGACTCGGTAATAACTTCCTTCTCGGCAGGTATCGGCTTCCTTATGGTAATGCTGATTTTTGCCGGAGTAAGAGGACGTCTTGAACGCTGCAACGTTCCAAAGGCGCTTGAGGGAACGCCAATAACCCTTGTGGCTGCGTCTATAGTTTCCCTTGCCTTTATCGGCTTCGGCGGCGTTGTAGAGGGAATTTTCGGAGGTGCTGTATGATTGAATATGTAGTGCCAATTCTGTTTTTCCTCGCAATAGGAGCAGTTGCGGGAATACTGCTTACCGTGGCTTCAAAGTTCCTTGCGGTGGAAACAGACGAAACCGTTGAGAAAATCACAGAGGCGCTCCCGGGCGCAAACTGCGGCGGCTGCGGCTATTCCGGCTGTGCAGGCTATGCAGAGGCGGTTGCACAGGGAAAAGCTCCTACAAATATGTGCAAGCCGGGTGGTCCCGAGGTAACTGAAAAAATCAGCGCAATAATGGGCGTTGAAGCGGTTGCTGCAGAGCGTGAAGTTGCTTTTGTGCGCTGCAACGGCAGCTGCAATGCAACCACCGACAAGTACAACTATATCGGTACTCCTACCTGTCTTGCTTCGGAAAAGTTCTATAACGGCAAAAGTGCTTGCCGCTCAGGCTGTCTTGGCTTCGGCGACTGCATGAGAGTCTGCGACAACGATGCAATTTCCATTGTAAACGGAGTTGCTGTTGTAAATCCTGCAAAGTGCGGTGCCTGCGGAAAGTGCGCTAAGGCTTGCCCGAATCACCTTATCGTTATCCGCAAGGAAAGCCAGAAGGTTATTGTTCTGTGCTCGTCGGTTGATACAGGCAAGGTAACAAAGGCAGCCTGCAAAAACGGCTGTATCGGCTGCAGACTCTGCGAAAAGAAATGTTCATACGACGCTATTCATGTGAACAACAACCACGCTGAAATCGACGGGGATAAATGCACAAAATGCGGTGCCTGCGCTGAAGCCTGTCCCGTAAAGTGCATTACTATCCTGCCCGAATGTGTAAAATAACAGGAGGCGGAGCTTGAATAAGCTTTTCTCGTATTTAAAAGAAGCAGTTGAAGAACTGATTGACATTATTCTCGGAAAGAGCGTTGAAGATGGTGCAGAAGAGGATAAGGTGCTGAGTCAGCAGCTCCGCAATCATCTTCTCACCCGAAACTGCAAAAGTATTGTCATTGTTTCCGTAATAACCACAATAGCCGCTTTTGTTCATATAGTCATAGGTTTTATGAACAAAAGCAATGCCTTGCTGATTATGGGTCTGCTGATTACAATTGCAGGCAGCGCTGTGGGCTTCGGATTGTCCCTGATACGTCTTGCCGAGCGGAAAATTGACGGCAAAAAGCTGAAAATCGTTCATTACCTGTACTGGTCTGCGCTGGCTCTGGGAATGACCTTGGTTTCTGTTTCTGATTTTATTCTTTACGGTTTTTCTGCAACATATTTTGTATGGCTGGGAATTGCCGCCCTTGTACCGTTAAATGGACTTGGCTTTTCGGCGGCGCTTATTGGTGCGCCAATGACGGCAGGAGTTATAACCGTACTTGTATCTGACTGTGAT
>CAMDZU010000165.1 GCA_945910715.1 uncultured Clostridia bacterium | reverse complement strand
AAATTCACGGGCTGTCGGTAACGTCCCGTGCCGACAAATTAAGCCGTTCGATTGGAGTTGATAGAGTGGTAGTAAAGGGCGAACATTTCACGGCATATAACAATGACTGTATTCTTGAACTGCGGAATATGGAAAGCGACAGCGTGGGACTTATACACACGTCAATTCCGTTCAGCAATCATTACGAATACACACCCAGTTACAATGATTTCGGACATAACGAGAACACAAAGAGGTTTTTTGAGCAGATGGACTATCTGTCGCCCGAACTGCTTCGGGTGCTGAAACCCGGGCGGATATTCGCCTGCCACGTCAAAGACAGGGTGCTTTTCGGAAACGCTACCGGCACGGGAATGCCCACCATTGAACCATTTCACGCCGACTGCATTGCACACTATATGCGGCACGGCTTTCAGTATATCGGTATGATTACGGTTATTACCGATGTTGTTCGTGAAAACAATCAGACCTACCGCCTTGGGTGGACTGAACAATGCAAGGACGGGTCAAAAATGGGCGTGGGCTGTCCCGAATACATACTGCTTTTCCGCAAGCTGCCGTCCGACACGTCAAAAGCCTATGCGGACGAGCCTGTTACAAAAAGCAAGGAAGAATATACACGGGGACAATGGCAGCTTGACGCACACGCCTTTTGGCGTTCATCGGGGGACAGGCTGATGACAAAGGACGAGATTATGAACGTGGGGACCGATATGCTGCAGAAGGTGTATAGCAAGTACAGCCGATACACCTGCTACGACTACAAGCAGCACGTTGAGCTTGCGAAAAAGCTTGACGAGGAGAACCGACTGCCTGCTACGTTTATGGTGGTTGCGCCTGCAAGTTGGTGCTTGGACGTGTGGGACGACATAAACCGTATGCGCACGCTGAACAGCACACAAAGACGCCGCAATGAACAGCTTCACGTCTGCCCCTTGCAGCTTGACATTGTGGAGCGCATTATAAACCGTTACAGCAACGTGGGGGATATTGTCCTTGACCCATTCGGCGGACTTATGACCGTACCTATGACCGCCGTAAAAATGCACAGATACGGCATAGGCATTGAACTTAACGCCGATTATTTCCGTGACGGGGTGGGCTACCTCAAAGCGGAAGATGAAAAGCTCGATACGCCGACTTTATTTGATTTTATGGACGAAGGAGAATAAAAATGAAATTTACCTGCAACTCAAAGACACTTACCGAGGTACTTAACAAGGCGGCAAAGGCAACGGCGGCAAAGTCGCCTATGCCTGCGCTGATGGGACTGCTTCTGCGGCTCAGCGGCAACCGCCTGCATATAACGGGCTATGATATGGAAATCGGCATTGACACCGCAATTACCGTCCAAGGGGAAGAGGACGGTGCTGTTATTACAAACACCGCAAAGCTGTTTTCGGGTATGGTTGCCAAAATGAAAAGCAGCGTTACCATTTCCACAAACGAAAATATTATCAGCATTGAAAGCGGCAAAAGCAAAATGGACTTTATCGGACTTTCCGCAAACGATTTTCCAAGCTTACCCGAATTTGACGATGATAACGTGAAACTTATTCCGTCTGATACGCTGCAAGCGGCAATCAGCCACACACTGTATGCGGCGGACGCCGCAAGCGTCAACGCTTCGGCAAGGGGCGTGCTGATAAACCAAGAGGACGGTATGTTCACAGCTGTTGCGACTAATGGAACTATACTTGCTCAACATTCGGAAACCGCAAACACAGGTAACTTCCGGGTTTTAGTCCCTATCGAGGCTATGAAAATCGTTGACGGCATTTTGTCGGAAGATGATTTCGTGAAGATTAACCCCACAAAGTCCCTAATTTCGTTCACCTGCGGCAACACTACTGTTATTGCACGGACTATGGACGATATGTTTTTAAACTACAAGCAGATTTTCAGCAATGCAGAAGCAGGCTGTGAAGCCGTGTTCAACAAATCTGAACTGAAAGAAGTCCTTGAACGCGTTAAGCTTGTGAATGACGGACAGGCGAAGCTTAACAATCCCGTTCACCTGTTTTTCGGCGGCTCAAAGGTGGATATAAATTTGCAGGCTAATTGCGGCAAACTGACTGAAACCCTGGACGTTAAATATAACGGCAAGGCTATGTCAATAAAGGTCAGCGCAAACAAGCTTTACAGCGCAATAAGCGCAGTTTCCTGCGACAGGGTGAGCCTTGCGCTGTCGGGTGAGCTTAAGCCTATAATCATTACGGCGGATAATGACAAGTGCTATAAGGCCCTTGTGCTGCCCATAAGGCAGAAGTGAGCCATGAGAAAATTAACGCTTGGAAGCCTGTTTGACGGCATAGGGGGATTTCCCCTTGCCGCAAGCAGCTTAGGGATAACGCCCGTATGGGCAAGCGAAATTGAGCCGAACTGCATTGAGATTACAAAGCGGCATTTTCCCGAAATGAAGCACCTGGGCAGCGTTACGGATATTCACGGCGGCGAAATACAACCTGTGGACATTATCACCTTCGGGTCGCCCTGCCAGGATATGAGCGTGGCGGGGAAAATGGACGGACTGGACGGACAGCGTTCAAGCCTGTTTTTTGAAGCAGTAAGAATTATTTACGAAATGAGAGAAGCAACAAATGGAATATATCCAACTTTCATTGTTTGGGAAAACGTCCCCGGAGCGTTCAGCAGCAGAAAAGGAGAAGATTTTCGGAGAGTTCTCCAAGAAATCACAAAGACCGAAGTTTCAATGCCTAATAGTGGAAAATGGGGGGGGTGCAGGAATGGTGCGAACTGAACACGTTGACCTCGCTTGGCGGCAATTGGACGCCCAGTATTGGGGAGTACCCCAACGTAGAAAACGTATCTATCTTGTCGCAGATTTTGGAGATAGACGCGCCGCAGAAATATTATTTAAGCCCGAAAGCCTGCTCGGGTATTCTCCGCAGAGCGGAAAAACGGGAAAAGGAGCTGCCGATATTGCTGAAAGCGGTGCTGATATTGCAGTCGCAGCAGGATTTATGGGACAGAACAGTGTGACAGTGGCAGGCGTTGAGTATGACGAAAATACTGCGCCCTGTCTTAGGACGAAAAGTATTCCGAACTGCCTGCAGGGGTGTTTCGAAATGACCCACGCCGATGAGGTTATAAGAAAAACGGACGGGAATATCTGCCCTACTTTACAGGCAAGAATGGGGACAGGTGGAAATCAAATTCCGCTTGTTGTTGATAAAGTTTACTGCATTGCAGGAAACACCATTGACAGGCAGGAGAAAAACGGCGGCAACGGTAAAGGCGTAAATGAGGACATCAGCTTTACGCTTAACACTATCGACCGACACGCAGTAGCCTATGGCTTACCACTCGGATTTCGTGCGGAAAATACAAAAATTTACGAAGAAAAAGCAACGACCATTTGCAACGGGACCTGCCCGGGACATCATCAAGGTGTTATATATGCAATAGATTATGCGGCATTCAACCAGGGTGTAAACGCCAAGTATGACTTTGAGATTTCCGAAAAAGGCATAAATTCAACGTTGGTTGCAAAAGGTCCCTCGGCGGTGTGCTGCTGTAACTCCTTGTCAAAGCTTGTTGTCCGTCGGCTTACGCCGAGAGAATGCGAAAGGCTGCAGGGATTTCCCGATGACTGGACCAGGAAAAAGGCTGACGTGGCGGAAATAGCAGATACGCCGAGATACAGAGCGCTTGGAAACAGCATTGCCGTGCCTTGCGCGGTGAGGGTATTTAAGGGGATTTTGGCGGCGGTGGAGAAAGGAGATAAAAATGAACGCTAATGAAGTTTTAAAAGCGCTTGTTTGCTGTTACAAAGCAAGTGCGGATTGCAAAAACTGTGCATTTAATGAAAATTCGCCTAACTGCATTCCAAAACTGGAAAAAGCGGCTGCTGATTTACTGAAAAGTCAGCAGGTGCGGATTTTGGAACTGGAACGGGCGAAAAATCCTGTTGAACAGGCGGAGCAGTGGCTTAGTGACATTGAAAACCCGTTAGAGCCTATCAAGTTAGCGGCGGCGCTCAATTCCGAGGTTTTCAAGCTGCAGTACAAACTTGAAAATTGCCCGAAAGATATAAGCGTTCTCGACTATACGATTATTGCCTGTTTGAAAAAAGAGCTTGAAGCAAGCAAAACCGTAGAGGAAGGAGATTGAATATATGGGTATTATCGGGATATTAGATAGAAAATTCGTAAACGCTGCAACTGCGGCGGAGTTTATAAGCGAAGAAATGGGAATATCGCTTCACGAATTAGTTGACGTTATGGCGGTTGTGCCGAAAGAAGATGTTGCGGCTGCCGTTCATTCCAAGTGGGAAATATGCTGCAACGGTTATTACCCATTTTGCAAGAATTGCGGGAAAGAGCCGCAAGGCAGAGTTATGACAGATTATTGCCCTAATTGTGGGGCGAGAATGGAG
>CAMDZU010000164.1 GCA_945910715.1 uncultured Clostridia bacterium | reverse complement strand
CACAGCAATAACAGACGGTAAAATTACCTTTCCTCCGTCAATGAGCGGCTATATTTCCGTATTCGCTCATAGCAATAGCTGCGAGGGAGTAACGCTTAAAGGGCTGAAATATCCCCTTGAAAACTACACTCTTTCCAACAATATTGCCCTTGGAGTAAGCAACGAATTTACAGGAGTCGAAAGCTCCGTTTCGGTAAAAAAAGGCACGTTGCTTATTGCTTACCCAAAAATTGTCGAGTAAGGGGGAAAATGCATTTCAAGCAAAAGCGTGACAGTCACAATAACAACCGCCGCAGCTGTGCAAAGGCACATCTGTATTTTTTTGAAGCGGCTGAAATTACGGGGCTTTATAAAAAGTGCAATCACAAAGGCGGAAATACACAAAATCCCGAACAGAGCCGTAATTCCAATTGACGCAAAGGCTCCTCCTGCGCTTTGCCTTCCGTAACCGGGGAAAACCCAGTTTAGGGAGCGCAGAGCGTATTTTGTACTCCAGAAATATTCAAAGGCAAGATAGGCAAAGGGCAATGAAGCAAGCCACTTGAATAGCGCCTGCAGCTTTGACCTGCTTATGAGCGCAAACCCGTAGAGTGCCGCCATAAAAGCAACATAAGCCAATACAAGCCAATCCGTTTTCCAGGAAATAATGTCCGACAGAAAAACCGCAGGCACGAAAAACAGCGCAAGAATTATTCCGTACAGGATAATGCCGATTACCGCAAAGACCTTGCCTTTCATCTCTTTTTGTAAAGGAGCAGTTCGGGGGCAGCGCCAAAGCCCGAGTATTCGCAGACTAAAATAAATTCATTGCAGGCAACAACTCCAAGACAGCGTTCCGAGCCTTTCTTTTCAATCTGATTGCCGAAATAAATGTTTTTGTCATCAAGGAATTTTGCGGTCTGTCCGCTGGGGAGAGTATATTCAAGATTTATAAAAAAGCCGTTCAGCAGGTTTAAATCGGAAACCTCAAGTCCCTCGATTCCCAGAGCATTTATCTCGTTTATTAACCGCTTTTTTAGTGCGTTATAGCCCTCTGTGCCACACTTTTTGATACATTCGGCGGCAACGCAGCTTCCTCCGAAAGGATGACCGTCAGTTTTGATACAGCCTCCGCATTCCGAAAGTCGGTCGCATTTTGTACAGCAATCCGTACCGCAAATTGAAATCATAATTTCTCTCCTTTTCCTTTTTTAAGATTATTTGCCGTCATACCAAAGGGGCTTCTTTAATATTAGTGCCACAAAACAGATTTTACTCCGCCGAGCAAAACAACTCTGAAAAATATATTGGGATGGCTCGGCGGAACTGCCCGAAGGGGCTCCCTTTAATATTTGTGCCGCAAAACAGATTTTACTCCGCCGAGCAAAACAGCTCTGAAAAATACATTGGGATGGCTCGGCGGAACTGCCCGAAGGGGCCCCCTTCAGTCGCCTTTTAAGTAGCGGACCGCAATCTGCGTTCGGTGTTCAAGCCCTGTTTTTTCAAGGATAACGCTTATGTAGTTTCTTACCGTGCCGTTTGACAAAAACAGCCTTTCGGAAATTTCAGCGTTAGAATAACCCTCCGCAATGAGCTTAACCACTTCAAGCTCACGGTCGGTAAGCAGGCTGAAAACAGCGCTTTTTCCGTAGCATTTTATGGCGGCGTCACGGATATAGGAAAGTATATCCTGCTGAAAAACAGTTCCGCCGCTGTAAACCGTCCTGAGTGCGCTGAAAATGCCCTCTGTGGGAGTATTTTTCAGTATGTAGCCGCTTACTCCCGCCTTTAACGCACGGCAGATAAGCTCCTGCTCGTCAAATGTGGTCAGCAGCAAGGGCTTGCAAAGCTCCTCCTTAAGCATAATTTCAGCTGCGCTTATTCCGTCCATAACAGGCATTCTTATATCAAGCATTGCAATATCCGCTTTGTTCTGTCTGCAAAGCTCAACCGCCTCTGCGCCGTTACAGCCAACGCCTGCTATTTCAAAATCGGGCTGTGATGAAATAATCATCCTTAGTCCCTCTCTTATTATGTTGTCATCGTCCGCAAGTACAATTTTCATAGCTTCTCCTGATTACCGAAAATGTTTATTATCGCAAAATAGCTTGGTTCCATTAGGAAAACGCATTTTCCTCCCGCAAGCACCGTTCTTTCCTCAATTGCGGTAAGTCCCGTGCTTTTTTTAATTCTGCCCGAGCCGCCGCCTTTGTCCCTTAGCTCCGCTCTGATAATCTTGTTCAACACCGTAACGGTAAGGGAAAATTCCGTTGCCTTTGAGTGTTTAAGAGTGTTGGTAATTGCTTCAACAAGATTTTCCTTAATGCAGTTCCATATCTGAAAGGTGATTTTATCGGCGTCGCCCTTTATTTCAAGCCTTGTTTCAATGCCGTATTTTGCCTTTGCGCTGTCAAGTATTTCTTTAAGCTCACTTATTCCGATAAGCTTGCTGTCGGGGCGCTCCTCTCGCAATGCCTTTCTGATGTCGTCAACACCGCTTCGGAGGTTGTCCGTTACGGTTGCAATGCACTTTTCCGCATTGTCGGGATTTGTACGCACGCTAAGCTTTGCCGCTTCAAGCAGTATAATGCTGCCCGAAATGCTGTGTCCGAGCTTATCGTGGATTCTTGCGGAAAAGCGTCTGCGCTCCTCGATTGCCGCCGACTGCTTCAGGGTCTTTTCATACTCCTCAAGCCGTGTGATTTTCCGATTTAGCTGTACCGCCTCTTCCCTGATTTCGCTGAGACTTTTCCGACATTCGTCAAGCTTTTGAGATGTTATTTTCGCTGTTACAAGCAGCGAAAGCATAATCAGCAATATAGCAATATGTATTGGCGGCGGTTTAAGCACAACCAGCATAATAAGCACCGCAACGCCGCTTATCTGCCAGAAAAGCTTTCCTGCGCCGAAATATTCCACCGCATATATTATCCCGAAGCAGACAATAAAAAGCTTATTGTCCGAATAAAACATCAGTGCCGCCAGCACCGAAACGCAGGAGCAGACCGACGCCACCGCAGGCGCATTTTTTATGCGGAGAATAAGAAATTCCGCAGCCGCAAAGCAGGAAAAGGCGAGTACGGTTATTACCGTATCGCCTGTACTGAAATTATCTATCATATTAAGTGCGCCCGAAGCCATAACGGCTGTGAGCTTGAATATAAGATATATCAGTGACAAATTGTTTTCCTTTCGGTTAAATGGTTGCGGCGGAAATTTTCTTTCTGTTGAACAATCCTGCGCACGCAAGTATTATGAGCAGAGCGTAAAGTTCGATTACGCAGATATTAACAAGAGCGTTTTCGGAGCTGCCCGACATAAAGTTAACGTACCAGTACTGAGGTGTAATGTAGGACAGATACTTAAGCAGTCCTGCCGATTCGTCGATAGGAAACCACGCTCCGCCAAGCAGACAGCCTACGCTGGTTATACAGCCAGAAAGGGTTGCAAGAGCCTGCTTTGAGTTGATAAGCTGTGCAAGCATTATGGAAAGAGCGGAGTTAAACAAGGAGTAAACCACAATTATAATAAAAATCGGCGCATAATCAATCTTAACAGGCGCTCCGATGCAGATAAGATAAATGGGTAGCGGCAGCAGGGTCATCAGGGAAACCAGCACGCTTGCGCCGAGAGTGCCTGTTATGTACTGGTTGCCTGTGATTGAGGAAATGCACATTCTGCTGTATGTGCCGTACTGTCTGTCGTCCATTACCGCAAGGGTGATAAAAATTCCAACGCCCGTAACAAGCATTATCATAAAGCCTCCCGCAAAGGAAAAGCCTGCTGCAACGTATTCTTCCTCACGGTCGGAGATTACCGCATTTTCAACGGTAAGAGCTGTTTCGTAGCTGTCCGAAGCGAGTATTTTTTCAAACACTTCCCTGTCCCCGTCAGCCGCCTTTGCGGATAAGCCTGCGCTTTGCATATAGCTATCGATATAAATGCCTACAAATGCGCCGTTTTCGTAATCGTCAAGGGTGGTTGTCTTTACTTTGACGCTGCCGCCCTCAAGCATACTCTGTTCAAGTCCTTCGGGTATTTCTATTATAGCAGAAATATCACGGTTAATCAACTTATCATTGAACTTTTCAGGCTCCTCTTCCGTTATATTCATATTTATTTTTTCCGAAAGATATGTTTTCAGCTGTGCGGATAAAACGCTGCTGTCATTGTCGATTACCGCAACGTCGATTTTCTCGTCAACGGAATAAAGGTCGGCAATAGGTCTGCCAAGGTGATAAAGCACAATGCCTAAAATTCCTGCCGCAAGGGCAACCACAAGTCCCAGCTTCAGACGTCTTATCATTCCCAGAAAAACATTAACTATATTACTCATTTCTGCTCCTTTCAGACCGCTTTTTTCTTTGCGAAAACCAGCGAGCCAAGCGCTACGAATACAGCGCATAAGCCAAGACTTACTGCGATTACCGTTAATGCACCCGACGGTT
>CAMDZU010000163.1 GCA_945910715.1 uncultured Clostridia bacterium | reverse complement strand
TGCCCAAAGTCGTAAACATAAAGCTTACAGGCAAACTTAACGACTGGGTTTCCGCAAAGGACGTTATCCTTAAGGTACTTCAGGTGCTTTCAGTTAAGGGCGGCGTTGGCAAGGTTATGGAATACACAGGCGACGGCGTTAAGTACCTGTCCGTTCCCGAACGTGCTACTATTACAAATATGGGCGCAGAGCTTGGCGCTACAACGTCTATATTCCCCTCCGACGAAACGACCCACGCTTTCTTAAAGGCTCAGGGCCGTGAAGAGGACTATGTTCCTATGGCGGCAGATGATGACGCTGTTTACGATGAAACCGTTGAAATCAACCTGTCCGAGCTTGTTCCGCTGGCAGCTTGTCCTCACAGCCCTGATAACGTTAAGACAATCGACGAAATCGGCGCAATCAAAATCGACCAGGTTTGTATCGGCTCCTGCACCAACTCCTCGCTCCAGGATTTAGTAAAGGTTGCTCACATCTTAAAGGGCAAAACCGTTCACCCCGATGTAAGCCTTGCTATCGCCCCCGGCTCAAAGCAGGTTTACAACATGATGGCTCAGTGCGGCGCTTTGTCCGACCTTATTGACGCAGGCGCAAGAATCCTTGAATGTGCTTGCGGTCCATGCATCGGTATGGGTCAGTCACCTAACTCAAAGGGCATTTCGCTCCGTACCTTCAACCGTAACTTCGAGGGCAGAAGCGGAACAAAGGACGGTCAGATTTACCTTGTTTCTCCCGAAACAGCAGCCGCTTCCGCTATTGCAGGCGTATTCACCGACCCGAGAACACTGGGCGCAATGCCGCCTTACGTTATGCCCGAGCACTTCCTCATCAACGACAATATGGTTACACCTCCTGCGTCACCCGAGGAAGCAAAGAACGTTGAAATTCTTCGTGGTCCAAATATCAAGCCTTTCCCTGTTAATACTCCTCTTGCTGAAACAATCGAGGCAGGCGTTACATTAAAGGTTGGCGACAATATCACCACAGATCACATTATGCCCGCTGGCTCAAAAATATTACCGCTCCGTTCAAATATCCCTGCAATTTCACAGTATTGCTTCACAGTATGCGACGAAACCTTCCCAGAGCGTGCAAAGCAGGCAGGCAAGACTATTATTGTCGGCGGCTCAAACTACGGTCAGGGTTCATCCCGTGAGCACGCAGCCCTTGCTCCTCTTTACCTCGGAGTTAAGGCGATTATCTGCAAGTCTTTCGCCCGTATCCACAGACAGAACCTTATCAACAACGGTATTCTGCCCCTGTGCTTTGTGGACGAGGCTGATTACGACAAGATTTCACAGGGCGACGACCTTGAAATTGCAGACATCAGAAAGCTTGTTGAAACAGACGGCAAGATTATTGTCAAAAACAAGACAACAGGCTACAGCTTTGAAGTTACCTGCGAGCTTTCCGACAGAGGAAGAGCAATGATGCTTGCAGGCGGTCTGCTGAACTACACAAAGAACAACTGATTTTAAAGGCTCTCCGCCGTAAAATGCGGCGGAAAGCAATTCAATAACCCATATCTTAAAGGAGGAACTACAATGAATAAGGGTACCGCAATATTATTGTTCGTGCTTGGCTTTATCGCAGGTCTTGTAACGGGAATCTGCACAACAAAGAAGTTTCTGGAGTGCAGAAAGGCAGAGGATGATTATGACGACGATGATTTCTCCTTTGACGATTATGAGGACGACGGTTACAGCGAATTTGAAAAATTCGGAGAAAACGAAGAAGAAGCGGAGGAATTATAATGGCTGACAAAATCAAAATGCTTACTCCCCTTGTTGAAATGGACGGGGACGAAATGACAAGAATCCTCTGGAAGATGATTAAGGATATACTTATCCTGCCTCACGTTGACCTTAACACCGAATACTACGATCTGGGACTTGTTCACAGAAACGAAACCAATGACCAGGTAACAATCGACAGCGCCAACGCTACAAAGAAATACGGCGTTGCGGTAAAGTGTGCAACAATCACTCCAAACGCACAGCGCATGACCGAATACAACCTTAAGGAAATGTGGAAATCCCCAAACGGAACAATCCGTGCAATTTTAGACGGTACAGTTTTCAGAGCGCCTATTATTGTCAAGGGCATTACTCCCCTTATTCCCACATGGACAAAGCCTATCACAATTGCCCGTCACGCTTACGGCGACGTTTACAAGAACACCGAAATGCGTGTTCCCGACGGCAGCAAGGCTGAGCTTGTTGTAACAGACAAGGACGGCAACGAAACAAGAGAGCTTATCCACAATTTCAAAGGCTCCGACGGTATTATTCAGGGTCTTCACAACATTGACGCCAGCATTGCAAGCTTTGCAAGGGCTTGCTTCAACTTTGCCCTTGACGTCAAGCAGGATCTGTGGTTTGCCACAAAGGACACTATCTCCAAGAAGTACGACCACCGCTTCAAGGATATTTTCCAGGAAATATTCGATAACGAGTACAAGGAAAAGTTTGAAGCCGCAGGAATAACCTATTTCTACACCCTTATCGACGACGCAGTTGCAAGAGTTGTGCGCTCCGAGGGCGGCTACATCTGGGCTTGCAAGAACTATGACGGCGACGTTATGTCGGATATGGTTGCAACCGCATTCGGCAGCCTTGGTATGATGACCTCCGTTCTTGTTTCACCTGACGGCGTATATGAATACGAGGCTGCTCACGGCACGGTAACTCGTCACTACTACAAGCACCTCAAAGGCGAGCCAACCTCCACAAACTCGGTTGCTACCATATTTGCATGGTCGGGCGCACTGAGAAAAAGAGGCGAGCTTGACAATACTCCCGAACTTGTTCACTATGCTGATATGCTTGAAAAGGCAACAATCGACACAATCGAGGACGGCGTAATGACAGGCGACCTTGAGGTTCTTTCAAAGCTGCCAAACAAGAGAAAGGTTGACACAGAAACATTCCTTGTAGAAATCGGTAAGAGATTAGAAAAGCTGCTCTGATAAGGGGATGATACATTGGCAAAAAGCGATAGAATTTCCAACTCGGTAATCCGACGTCTGCCCCGTTATTACCGCTTTTTGGGCGAGCTTTTAAGCGAGGGAATTACCAAAATTTCCTCCCGTGAGCTTTCGGAGCGAATGAAGCTTACTGCCTCCCAGATAAGACAGGATCTGAACTGCTTCGGCGGATTCGGACAGCAGGGCTACGGCTATAACGTTGCGGAGCTGCGAGGTGAAATCGCCCGTATAATCGGCGTCGACAAGCAGCTTAAGACAATACTTATAGGCGCAGGTAATTTGGGGCGTGCAGTTACACTGCATCTTGATTTTGAGAAATGCGGCTGCAAGCTTATCGGAATTTTCGACATCAACAGACAGATTGAAAATAAGGAAATCGGCGATCTTCATATAATCCACACATCACAGCTTGAGGCTTTTTGCAGCGAACATCACCCTCAGATTGCAATTCTGTGTATTCCCAAGGAAAGCACAAAAACAATAGTTGACCAGCTTATAAAGCTTGGTGTTAATTCATTCTGGAATTTCTCGCATTATGATATTAACCTTGAATACGAGGGTATTGTGGCTGAAAACGTTCATCTTGGCGACAGTCTGCTTACCCTTGCCTACAAGGTGAACAATCAGGACTGATATGAATATTACTTTTGAAAAGGTCGAAAGCGGACGAATAAAAGAGCTTGCCGCAATGACAAATGAAATATGGCACGAATATTTTCCCTGCATTTTATCTGATGAGCAGATTGACTATATGGTGGATAAATTCCAGTCGGAAAAGGCAATCACCGCTCAAATCAGCGACGGCTACGAGTATTATTTCATCTGCAATGACGGTATGCCCTGCGGATACATTGGACTGCACTGTGAAGCAGAAAAAATGTTTCTCTCTAAGCTGTATCTGAAAAAGGAAATGCGTGGGCTTGGAATTGCAGGCAAGGCCTTTGAGTTTATTTTCACGCTGACAAAAAAATACGGAAAAGGCTCGGTTTATCTCACGGTAAACAAACAAAATCAGCATAGCATCGACGTGTATAAGCATATCGGGTTTGAGATTATTGACTCGGTTGTTACGGACATCGGAAACGGCTATGTAATGGACGATTATATATTTCAAAAAAACCTTTAACCGATTTGGTTAAAGGTTTTGTAATTGGAAAAGAGTGCAATATGAAAATAGTTATAATCAACGGTCAAAACCACAAGGGTATTACATACAATATGGCAAAGCTTGTTGTGGATAAAATAACTGCTGAAAAGGAAATCACGGAGTTTTTCCTGCCAAAGGACTTGAACAGATTTTGTATGGGCTGCTACGCCTGCCTGAAAGATAGGACCGCCTGCCCTTTCCAAAGCGAAAAGCTGCCAATCCTTGATGCAATAATAAGTGCGGACCTGATTATTCTCACAAGCCCCACCTACTGTATGATGCCAAGTGCGCCTATGAAAG
>CAMDZU010000162.1 GCA_945910715.1 uncultured Clostridia bacterium | reverse complement strand
GTTTTATATTGGGGAATTTCGTCCTCTGCGGAGGACGACTTAGGGCGCTGCCCTAAGAACCTGCAAGCTTTTGTAAAAGCTTGACCAAAACTTTTTATTCTTTGGCAAAGGCATTAAGTTTTTGTTTTTTGCCAAAGGCATTAAGTTTTTGCTTATATATCCAGATTTTCAACATACTTTGCATTCTGCTCAATAAACTCTCTTCTCGGCTCAACCTTATCGCCCATAAGAATAGAGAAAATCTGATCCGCCTTTGCTGCGTCCTCAAGGGTTACCTGTATCATTGTTCTCCGCTCGGGGTCCATTGTGGTTTCCCACAGCTGGTCGGGGTCCATTTCACCAAGACCTTTATAACGCTGTACCTCAACCTTAGCGTTATTCTCCCCCGCAAGCTCCGCCGTATAAGCGTCACGCTCCTCGTCGCTGAATGCGTATCTTACCTGCTTTCCTCTGAACACCTTGAACAGCGGCGGCTGTGCAAGATAAACATGACCCTGTTCAATCAGCGGCCGCATAAAGCGGAAGAAGAACGTCAGCAGCAAGGCTCTGATATGGCTTCCGTCCACATCGGCATCCGCCATTATGATTACTCTGCCGTAACGCAGCTTACTTATGTCGAAATCCTCGCTTATTCCCGTGCCAAGGGCTTTTACCACAGGTATCAGCTTTTCGTTGCTGTAAACCTTGTCCGCTCTCGCCTTTTCAACGTTCAGCATTTTGCCCCACAGCGGCAGTATTGCCTGATAACGGCTGTTTCTGCCCTGCTTTGCCGAGCCGCCCGCAGAATCTCCCTCGACAATATAAATTTCGGTAAGCCTTGTGTCCTTTTCATAGCAGTCTGCAAGCTTTCCGGGAAGTCCTGCGCCGTCGGAAGCGCTCTTTCTCTTCGCCTCCATTGCCTTCTTTGCGGCGTCCCTTGCGGCCTGTGAATTTATAGCCTTTGTAATAATAATCTGCGCTGTTTCGGGGTGCTCCTCGAAATAATAGGTCAGCTTTTCGGTAACAACCTTATACACGATAGGTCCAACCTCGGGATTGCCCAGCTTGCCCTTTGTCTGTCCCTCGAACTCACATTCGGGCAGCTTTACCGAAACAACGGCGTTGATTGCCTCTCTGATAGCCTCGCCGCTTAATGCAACAAATTCCTTTTTGTCCTCGTCGTTCTTCTTGGCGGACTTGGTTTTCTTCTGCTTTGACTTTGACTGCTCCTCAAGATAAGCCTTTACAAAGTCGTTTACAACCTTGCTCAGCGCTCTCTTGAAAGCCATTTCGTGAGTACCGCCGTCAATGGTGTGGATATTGTTTGCGAAGGAGCGGATTGCCTCGCTGTTGAAATCGGTGTTGTACTGGAAAGCAACCTCCACCGTTACCTCGTCCAGTATTCCGCTTAAATAAATAACGTCGGGGTGCAGCACGTCGGCGGCTCTTTCCTTCTGCAGCCACTCAACATAGCTTGAAATACCGCCGTCATACTTCAGCGTTTCGGTAGCAATATTTTCCTCATCACGCAGATCGGAGAAAATAATCTTTATACCGCCGTTAAGAAACGCCTGCTCACGGAGTCTTGTAAGCAGTGTGTTATAATCAAAATGGGTATCGTGGAAAATTGTTCCGTCAGGCTTGAAGCGTACCCTTGTACCCGTTTTGTCCGTTTTGCCGATTATTTTAAGCTGCTCGTCGTAATGTCCTCTTTGGAATTTCTGGTAATGTACGTTTTTGCCGTCATAAACCTCCAGCTCCAGCCATTCGGACAGCGCATTTACAACCGAAGCGCCGACGCCGTGCAGACCGCCCGACACCTTATATCCGCCGCCGCCGAACTTTCCGCCTGCGTGGAGTATGGTGTAAACAACCGTTGCGGCGGAAATGCCCTCCTTGGGGTGGATTCCCGTTGGGATTCCTCGTCCGTTGTCCGTTACCTGAATAACGTCGTCGGGGAGAATCCGCACATCTATTTCGGTACAGTAGCCTGCAAGCGCCTCGTCAATTGCGTTATCCACAATTTCATAAACGAGGTGATGCAGTCCGCTTGGACCTGTTGAGCCGATATACATACCGGGACGTTTTCTTACCGCCTCAAGACCCTCCAGTATCTGTATATCGTCTGCGCCGTATTCGTGAGTTACCTTTGTGTTTTCGTCCATTTTTCTTTTCCTTTATTTCTCGGTAAATTGTAACGTTGTATATTATATAATAGTATATCCCTATTATAGCATAAAACCCCAGATTTTTCAAGGTTTTTGACCGAAAAATTTGGGGGATATTAAATTTATTTATTTATTTTCACTGTATTGCACTATGGATTATGCCTTTTTCTCCCTCTTTCCACCTCTTTCGCAGGGTATTTGCAGAAACGTTGGAAACATAAACCATTTCGGAGCAGACAATAAAGCTTTTTGGCATATCCAGGGAAACGTAGTAAATTTTACCTGCCTTCTGACAGGCGGAAAGATACCCGTTTACCGACTTCTGCACCGAGGTTCTTTCAAGGTCGAAAATGCCCACAATTTCGCCGCTGTCCACGGTTATATCTGCCCCCAGATGAATATACATGGCTGTCCTTTCTATACAATAAGTATTGCAACTTGTTCATATTACTATCAGTAGTTACTTTTCAATATACAAAACGTATTTATGCATCTGTTATTTACTTTCAGTAAAGCAGCCTTTTGCTACATTCCACATTTTTCCCGAGGAAAAGCTCCTCATATCGTTCACATTGCAGCCTGTTATGAACACCTGTCTGCCTGTAATGCTGTTGATGACGAAATTCCGTCGGTACTCGTCCAGCTCGCTTAACACATCGTCAAGGATAACCACGGGGGAATCCCCTGTCCTGTCCCGTATCATTTCCGCCTCGGCAAGCTTAAGTGCGAGAGCAATGCTCCTGACCTGACCCTGTGAGGCGAAGTCACGGCTGTTCATTCCGTTGATGGAAAAGGCAATATCGTCACGGTGAGCGCCCGTTACGGTGTAGCGGAAAATCAGCTCCTTGTCAAGGCTGTTTTCCAGCTCCTCAAAATACCTTTTGTAAAGAAAATCCGTGTCGCTGTAGTCGAAATCCGCTGTATTCATTACGGTGCTGAAATACTCGGCGGTAAGCTGTTCGTTGTTCTGATTTAACTTTGAGTATATATTGTAGAGATATTCTCTAAGCGTATAGAAATGCTTCAACCTGCCGTACATAACGTTGACCCCAAGCCGTGCAAGGCTTTCGTTCCAGGTTGAGAGCATAGTTCTGTCGTAGTCGGAAACGGGAGCGTTCAGCTTTGCAAGGAGATTGTTTTTCTGCCGCAGCGCCTTGTTGTATTCCATAAGCTTTGCGTGATGAATCTTGTTCATCATATCCGCAACGCCGTCAATGTAAGCTCGTCTTTGTTCAGGGTTTCCCTTTACTATGAACAAATCCTCGGGAACGAACACTACATATCTTAACTTTCCGTATAATTGAGCAGCTTTTTTTACAGAAAGTTTATTCAGCGTCACCTTTACGTTGCTGCCTTTTTGCTCGTATTCGATTATATTTTCCTTTTCGGGGAATGCGTCAAAGGTAAACTTTAAACTGATTGTAGTTTTATCATCAGTTTTTCCAATAGGTATAAACTCAGTTGCCTTTGATTGACGGAAGCTGCCGCCAAGACAAAGGGAAATTGCTTCCATAAGGTTGGTTTTTCCCTGAGCGTTATTGCCTGTGAAAATGTTTACAAGGGGATGAAAGATGAAAGAGGCTTCATCTATATTACGAAAATTTTTGACATATAGTTCTTTTAAAATCAAGAAAGAGCCTCCGTTTCGTAATATTTTGATGAGGTGGTGGACAGGCAAAAAGTTATTGCCTTTGCCAAAGAGTGAAAAGTTTTGCTCAAGCTTTTTCAAAAGCTTGTGGGTTCTTAGGGCAGCGCCCTAAGTCGTCCTCCGCAGAGGACGAAATTCCCCAATGTAAAACGATTTTTTGCAGGGGTTTGGGGCGCTTTTTTCAAGAAAAAAAGCGCCCCAAGAGTGAATAATTACAACCGAGTATTCCTCGAAAAACGATGCTCTGTGGAATTGCTTAGCAATTCCACTCTGGGCACGTTTTTATGCGAGCCTGTTTATAATTCAAATAGTTACAGCAAGCCTTTCGGCGAGCCGCCCTTGCACCCTCACTCCGAAAACTGCACCTCAAATTCCTCGTCTATTCCATCAACGGTTATTCTGTCGCCCTCAACGATTTTCTTTCCACGCATAGTGCAGACCTGGCCGTTTACACTAACAATTCCGTCCTGAATTGCAAGCTTTGCCTGTCCGCCCGTTTCAATTATGTTGGCGAATTTAAGCAGCTGTTCAAGCTTTATAAAGGGCGGTTTAATTTCGATTATTTCCATTGTGAGTCCTTTCGGGAGTTTGTGTTGTTGTTATATAAAAATGTTTTCGGGGCGGAAAAGGTTGTTTTCCGATAA
>CAMDZU010000161.1 GCA_945910715.1 uncultured Clostridia bacterium | reverse complement strand
ATTTACGCTTTTTAGTATAGAAAGGAGCAACGTTTTCTATAGCCTTTCTGCCAAGCTCGCTTTCCTTTGGAATCATCTGGAGCTGAATTCCGTTAAGATAAGGCGCGGCAGTCTTCGCAATGTCCTCGTAAACCGCCTTGTCATCGCCTTTTTCAAAATCAATGATAATGAGGAAGCTGAAAACCTCGTTCATTTTCATAAGGCGAAGATATGCGGCTGAAACGTTTTTGTTGTGGACAAGCAGATTTTTTACCTTTTCAAGCATTTCGGTAGGCTGCTTGTTGGGTGCTCCAAGCTGTATGCTTGTGGGCTTGTCTATACGCATTTCCCTGACGGTGGCAGTCATTTTTGCGTTTGCAATTTGTTGTATTATTTCCTTGGGAATAATAATGTTCTGGGTAAAGGGATTGATTACAATGCCCTTTGCGTCAACCGTGTTGTTTGCAAGAAATCTGGTGTAATCGGCAAAGGTTACGGTCACAGCCTGGGACTCGTTGTTGTCGGGGGACTTTCTAAGCTCGTCCAGCTCGGTAAATGCAGGGAAGAATTTGTCGCCGCTCTTGTTCTGGATCAGCTTGAAGCTGATTTTGGTATCGGGCTCAATTCTGAAGCTGCCGTCCTCCTGCTTCTTGGGAAGCTTGTCAAGTAAAGCGGCGGTAACGTAGGTAGCCTTTCTGACTTCGTTGAAGAAAGCGGCTTTTGTATTATTGTTTTCGTCAGCTTTCATTGCCTCAAAAGCGGCTATCAAAGCGTCATTCTTTACTTTTGTTATATCCATTTTGATTTCCTTTCAGAGAAGTTTTGTTTATTATATCACGTTTTTTGACAAATGGCAAGTAAAAATTGTACATTTGCCAGAATGTAAACTAAAAACTGATAAACAGTTGACAATATAAGTCTGATGGTTTATAATCACATTGTTGAAAGGAGAAATGTAATGGCACTTAAAAACGATATAGTAACCGCACTTGAATCAAACAGAGGCAAGGCAATTTCGGGGCAGGAGCTTGCGGATATGCTGGGCGTATCGAGAGCGGCTGTATGGAAAGCTGTAAAGGCTCTTCAGAACGAGGGATATTCCATTACGGCAGGAACGAACAAGGGGTATATCCTTGAGGATAAAACCGATGTTCTGTCCCAACAGGGAATTAAAATGTTCATAGAAAAGAAAAACATGAACAATCCTGTTATTGTGTACAAAACCATAGATTCCACCAATTCCGAGGCGAAAAAGCTGGCAATGTCGGGTGCGGAGCATGGAACGATAGTTGCTGCCAACGAGCAGACAAATGGTAGGGGACGGCGGGGTAATTCCTTCTATTCACCTGCACAGACGGGAATTTACATGAGCGTAATTCTTAAACCGCAGAAAGCTCTTGCCGATTGCCTTATGACAACCGTTGCGGCGGCGGTGGCGGTAACTGATTCAATCGAGGCTCTTACAGGGAAAAATCCGCAGATTAAGTGGGTGAACGATATTTTTCTTGACGGCAGGAAAATATGCGGTATTCTTACAGAGGCGATAAGCGATTTTGAAAGCGGAATGGCTGAAGCAATCATTGTGGGCGTCGGGGTAAACGTCAGCACCGCTGATTTTCCCGAGGAAATAGCGGAGGTTGCAGGCTCTCTTTCCCCCGAAAATTTAACACGGAATCAGCTTGCAGCCGAAATTGCCGCAAGGATAGTCGAATATTCCGAGAGCACCGACAATAGCGCTATAATGGCGAAATACCGTGAAAAATCCATGGTAATCGGCAGAAATATTACCTTTACAAAGAACGGAATACAGCAAAGCGGCTATGTAAAGGACATTAACGATATGGGAAATCTTGTGGTTGAAACCGCAAAGGGAACTGAGATTTTAGCCTCGGGAGAAATAACCATAGGGAGTAAAAATTTATGTCAGAAATAACATCTTCAAAAAGAAAAATCAGCGTGTTAAGCCTTACGTTGGCGGCGCTTTTCACTGCGCTTGTGGCGGTGGGCGCATTTATTCAGATTCCCGTTCCGTATATGGACTATTTTACCCTGCAGTTCCTGTTTGTAGTTCTTTCGGGAATGATGCTTGGTCCTAAGCTTGGTGCGGTTTCGGTGGCGGTATATGTGCTTATCGGGCTTTGCGGAGTGCCGATTTTTGCGGCAGGAGGCGGAATTGCCTATGTTGTACGACCCAGCTTCGGCTATCTGCTTGGCTTTATTGTCGCAAGCTTTGCTGTGGGCTTTATCTGCAAAAAGCTTAAGGCAAGCAAGTACTGGCACTATTTGCTGGCGGCATTGGGCGGCTTTGCAGTGACCTACGCAATTGGGCTTTTGTACAAGTACCTTATGCTCAATCTGTATGTGGGAGAGCCAACTCCGTTCTGGGTTGTACTTGCGTCCTGCTTTCCGCTGGATATGCCCGGCGACCTGCTGTTATGCGCCTTGGCGGCGTTTTTAGGACAGCGTTTGCAGAAAATAAGAAAGAGGTACATAAAAGTTGAATACTGAGCTTGAAAAATTGACCGAACAGGTTTTAAAGGGAAAATCCATAAATAAAGAAGAAGCTTTGTTTATATATAACACAGAATATGAACAATTAACCCAATCGGCAGATAAAATAAGAAAAGCATTTTGTGGAAACGATTTTGATATGTGTTCCATAATCAACGGCAAAAGCGGAAAATGCTCCGAAAACTGCCGTTACTGCGCCCAATCCGCTCATTTTTGCGGCGGCTCGGAGGAATATTCTCTCCTTGATACAAATGCGCTTATGGAGGGTGCTGTTTACAACGAAGTCCGTGGAGTTCAGCGTTTTTCTGTTGTAACGTCGGGCAAAAGGCTGTCAAAGGAGGAAGTTGACAAGGTATGCGAAAGCTACAAGGCAATGAGAGGCGAATGTAAAATCGCTCTGTGCGCCTCTCACGGACTGCTTGATTACGAGGATTTTGTGAAGCTGAAAAACGCAGGAGTGGTGCGATATCACAACAACCTTGAAACCTCCCGCCGCAATTTCCCCAATATATGCACAACCCACACCTACGACGACAAAATCAAGGCAATAAAGGCAGCGCAGAAAGCAGGCCTTGAGGTTTGCAGCGGCGGTATAATGGGGCTTGGTGAAACGGTTGAGGACAGAATTGATATGGCGCTGGAGCTGCGTGGGCTGGGAATAAAATCAGTTCCCGTAAACGTTCTTAACCCTATAAAGGGCACTCCGCTGGGGGATGTGAAGCCCCTTGATGAAAAGGAAGTGTGCCGCATTGCCGCCGTATACCGCTTTATACTGCCCGACGCAAAAATAAGGCTTGCGGGAGGACGGGGGCTTTTTTCGGACAAGGGTAAGGCAATTTTCCGCTCCGGGGCAAACGCCGCAATAACAGGCGATATGCTCACCACCTCGGGTATTACCATTGCCGACGATATGCGCATTGTGAAAGAGCTTGGCTTTGAGGTAAAACGGTCATGAGAAAAGGTATTTTCATTACGGGAACAGGCACCGATGTGGGCAAGACCTATGTAACTGCATTGCTTCTGAAAAAGCTTCGTGAAAGGGTAAACGCAGGCTACTACAAGGCGGCGTTAAGCGGCGCAGAGCTTATTGACGGCAAGCGGACTGCAGGGGACGCTTATCGGGTATGCAAAACCGCAGGCATTGATGGCGAGCCCAACAGCTTTGTTTCGTACATCTACGATGAGGCGGTTTCACCTCATCTTGCGGCACGAAAAGAGGGAAATCCTCTTTCCCTTGAAAAGGTCAAGGAGGATTTTGTTCATATCTCTGAAAAATATGAACAAGTTATTGCTGAGGGCAGCGGCGGAATAGTCTGTCCCATACGATACGATGATGAAAAAATTATGCTTACGGACATAATAAAAGCCCTTGGTCTTGACGTTATTATCGTTGCGGAAGCAAAGCTCGGCTCAATAAACAGCGCTGTGCTGACCTATGAATATGCGGTAAATCACGGAATAAAGGTGTTGGGCTTTATTCTGAACAATTTTGACTGCAATAACGAAATGCAGCGTGACAACAAGCTTATGATTGAGGAGCTGACAGGGGCAAGGGTGCTTGGTACTGTTAAGGAAAACGGTACGGAGCTTGAATTGCTTTGTGATATGGGGGATTTAACAGAATAAAATAAGCCTTTCATTCCGAATAAAGCAGGAATGAAAGGCTGGTTTTTATTTGTTGCCTGTTGATAAATAAGGAGAAAGAGCGCCTGCTACCGTTGAAGCAGGCATTGTCTGAATCCAGATTTTGCCCGGTCCCGTAACCCTTGTGTTGAAAAGTCCCTCGCCGCCGAAAAGCACGTTGCCTACACCTTTCACCGTCTGAACGTCAATGGAAACGGTGTGTTCCATAATGGCGAGATGTCCCGTATCCAGAATCATAGACTGGTTTGGAGCAAGGTCGTAGCACAGAACGCTTCCGTCTATTTCCAGAAAAACAGTGCCGTTTCCGCT
>CAMDZU010000160.1 GCA_945910715.1 uncultured Clostridia bacterium | reverse complement strand
AACTTGACGATTATCTGAAAAGTACGGTTTTTCTGTCAAAGATAGGTTTTGAGGATATGGAAACATCTGCTTCAAACCTTGTTACAATAGCAAATGCATTTAAATTACAGTCTGATGAAATTGAAAACGTGGTATCAAGCCTTGTTGCACTTGACACAGCTTCAAATACCGTTGCTGGTAAGTTGTCAACGGCAATGGGTAAGACAGCGCAGAACGCACAGCTTGCAGGACTTAGTATAGATCAGCTTGGTGCTATTATCTCAGGACTCAGAGATACAACGGGAAAGACAGAAGATGCTATTGCAACTTCAATTAACGGTATTATGACAAGGCTGTACAATGTCAAGCTTGGTAAGTATGAAATAGAGCTTGAGGACGGTAGCACAGAAGATATTACCGAATCTCTGAATAATGTTGAAAGAATGTTAAAGACCGTTGGAATGGATATCAGAACGAGCAAGGGCGAATTTAAGGACGTTACTGAAATAATTGATGAACTTGTTACAAAATGGGACAAGCTTAACGATGTACAGAAAAACTCTATCGGATTTACCTTTGCAGGCACACATCATAAAAATACGTTTATTGCCCTTGTGGAGAACTGGGACAGAATCAGGGAACTTACAGAAATAAGTGCCAACTCAGCAGGACAGGCTTCCGAAAAGTATAATGCATATCTTGACAGTATTGAAGCTAAATCCGCAGCTCTAAGTACAGCTATGAAGGATATGTGGAATAACCTTTTCCCAAACACATTTATTGGTGATATTGCAGAGGCTACAACGGGACTTGTGCAGTTTGTTGACAAATATCAGGTATTGCAGACAGCATTAAAATCAGTAGCCTTTTATGCTCTTGCAAAAGGTATTGTTGCAACAAAGAATAGTCTGCTGGGTATGGCTACTGATATCAAGAATGTAAGTTTTGCGATGAATTTAGCAACTCAAAGCACAGCAATGTCAAGTGAACAGTTTAAATCGTTTCAAATGGTATTGGCTGGAATGTCCGATAAACAGCTTAAACTTGTTCTCAGCAATAGCAAATTAACGGAATCAGAAATGATTAAGGCTTTGGCTGTTAATGGAGTTACAGAAGCGGAAGCAAGGCAGAAACTTGCTACTCTTGGAATAACACAGGCTAATGAAACAGCCACAGTATCTACATTCAGTCTTTCGGGAGCATTTAAGGCATTATGGGCTTCAATTTCCGCAAATCCGATAGGAGCGTTGACTATTGCATTTACGGGGCTTGTAACCATATATCAGACCGTAAAACGCAAACAGGAAGAAGCAAGACAGGAAATCAAGGACTCAGCAGACAAGGCAAAGGAACTGACGGATAATATAAATACACTCTATCAGGCATATTCCGATATGCAGACGGGCGTTGAAAACGGTACAGAGAGCAAAGAAAATCTCACTACTGCTACAAATGATTTGCTCAAGGCTCTCGGGTATGAGGGTGAAGCCGTTGATGATCTGATTAATAAGTATGGTTCATTATCCGATGCAATAAATCAGGCTACAGCTGATACACTTATTAACAGTCTCCCAGATTTGGCAAATGCCGTTGATGTGGAGCTTGAGGAACTGAAAGAACAAGCGTTAGGTCACGACCAGAATTTGCGATGGGGATTCGATTTAACAGCCGACAGCCCCGAAAGCAGGGAGCTTCTGGACTTCATCAAGGAATATGACAATAAAAACGGTGGCGTGAATTTTGAAATTGTTAACTCTCTTACCACCCGTATTGATTTTGACGGTAGCAGGGACAGCGCAGAAGGCATAAAAGAACGCCTTGAGAATATGCAGGCATTAAGGCAGGCTTTGTTTGATAAATACGGGGCTGAAAATGTGCAGAGCCTTGATATTTACAATGATTTAAGTAGCAGAATTACAGAGCTTGAAACTGCTTACAATGAATATAATACAGCACTCAGTAACTACAATGATACAGCAGCACAGGCACAGATAATTCAGTCTCTTATCGGTAATGAGATACCCAAAACCGTTGACGAATACAAGGCATACAGACAGGAGCTTATAAGAACGGCACAAAACAGCGGTCAGTTTATCGGCTCTCAGGAGGATATCACAAACGCTATTGACGGAACTCTTTCAAAGATGAACGAGTTTGCCGATATTCGGGAGCGTGTGAATAATCTTGATACTGCATATAGTATGTTTGGCGTTGACGATAATGTCAATAGTGCAAGCGAGGGTATCAAAAAGGCTTTTATAAATTCTCTTTCCGATGATGACTTGTCTGTACTTATTCAGCTTGACAGGAATATTTTCGATAAGGGCATAGAGGGCGTTAGACAGGCTATCGAGGATTTTAACAGCGACCCTGATAATACTCTTGAAGCAGAAACAGATACATCAAGCCTTAATGAATTGCAAAAAGCATATGAGGAAACAACAAAATCCGCTGACAGCTTCATAAAAAATCAGAAATCCGTAAAATCTGCACTTGAGGAGCAGGAAAAGTACGGGCAACTCTCAGCAAGCACTATAAGAGAATTATCGCAGGCTGGCTACAGTGAAGCCCTTGTTACAGATACGGTGACAGGAGCGGTCACTCTGAATGTGCAGGAATATGAAAAGCTGAATCAGCAGAAGCAGGAGAAAATCCGTCTTGATCTGATAAATGAAAGAAACAGCTTAGAGGACAAACTAAAGGACGAACAGACAGCAGTTTCAGATTTGAGACAGGAATATGAAGCACTTGCAAAGGCTGATATGGAAGCCAATGCAGGACGGTTATCGGAAATTACTCTTGAACTTGCGAAACGTGGGGCAAATATTGAGGATATAAAAGACCTTATTGCTCAGATAAACGGTGATGTTACAAGCCTTGATGCACCTACATTCGACAATGATAACACCGACCCCAACAAAGATGCTTTTGACAAACTCTATTCAAAGTGGCAACACGACCTTGAGATGAATAGGGTCACTCAGGAAGAATATATCAATTGGCTTGATGGTGCATATAAGCAGTATTTCTCTGACTTTACCAAATATCAGGACGAATACAATAAGTATGAAGCAGAGGTATACAATGCCCGAAAAGACAGGGAACAAGACCTTTTTGACAAAAAGATAGAGAACTACAAGAAACTTGCCGATAATGCCATTGACAAGTATGTTGACGGTGACGGAAACGAGCTGACTGTAAATGCAAGTTTTGACTATGCCCGTTCTCAGATAAACTCGGCTATTGCGGAAACTCAAAATCGTATCAATGAATTGTCACTTAAAACAGGATTTGAGGACGAAATTGAGGAACTGACATCAGACCTTGAAGACTTATATGACACCTTAGACGATATCAACAAGAAAGAAATAGAGTCCCAAAAGGAATATATCAGCCGTCTTAAAGATGAGTATTCTGACCTAATGGACGAGCAAATCGACCAGCAGAAGAAACTTGCTGACAGTATCAATGAAGCCTATGAAAGCCAAATTGACATTATAGATAAGCAGATTGATGCTATAAACAAGGTCAGCGAAGCAGAAGAACGTCAAAAGAAAATCCTTGATGCTGAAAAAGACGTTAAGGAAGCTATGCAGGAACTTGACAAGGCAAGCATCAAAAATCGTCTTGTATATTCAGGTGACGGCACTTGGCAACTCAAAGAGGATAAATCTGCTGTCGATGAAGCTAAAAAGAACTTGGAGGATAAACAACAATCTCTTGACGAAGCTAAGCAAGATGAACAGATATCTAAACTCGAGGAACAGAAAGAACTTCTTGAAACTCAAAAGAATAACAGCAAGGATTATTATGATAAGGTAGTTGCTGACTTAGAGGAACAGAAATCAGAACGTGAAAAGCAGTATGATATTCTTGTAGATATCTATAAGCATCTTGGCGGTGAAAAGAGACAGACATCTCTTAATGATAGTCTTGTTGAAAAGCTGACCTCTAACGGAGACATCAATAAGGCTGTACAAGGTCTTACACCTACTGAAATGAAGCAGGCTATTACAAGTGGTATTCTTACTACTGACAGTGATGGTAATTATGCTATTGATTACAGTATTCTTGACAAGAATGAGCAGGCTGTTAAGGATAATACGGAAGAACTTGCAAAGGCAAAGTCTGAACTTGAGAAACTGAATAATCAGTTTAGTAGTGAAAATCAGAGTAATACTCCTGTTAATACAAATAAGAATCTTGATGCTGAAGGTTATCTTATAGGTACTGATGGTAAGAGAGTGCTTCACGATGGTAAGCCTATTCATGCAGCTAAAAATCCTTCATTAAAGCAGAGTGAAACGAAAACTGTTGATACTAAGGCTGGTAAGTTTGCTGGTTATAATACTATGAATGACTTTCTTAATGCTATGATGACTGGTGAATATATTGTTCCTACATCTACTGCAAACAATATGATGAACAGTAATATCAATAGTAGCATTGGTAGAGATATTACTAAAGTGCCTGAGTATGTCAATAAT
>CAMDZU010000159.1 GCA_945910715.1 uncultured Clostridia bacterium | reverse complement strand
ATTTAAGGTGAAATTATCAGCACTTTTTTCAATGTATAAGCAGATGAAAACAAAACAAGCGTCAAGGAGGAAAACAAAATGTCTGATAATTTCAGCAAAGAAATCGAAAGACGTGCACTCCCCGATGAGATGCTCGACGAGGTTTCGGGAGGTATAAGAGGAACGGTGGTCGAAAGAGCAGACGAGGTGCAATTCGTCTACGGCGAAACGGATAAAGCAACCACCTACCTCGACAAGCAGACGGTAGATATACTCGAACGCAGAGTGTGCCGTCTGAGAGAAGAAATGTACATCGACGAGTATTACATAAGATACCCGGACGGAGAAGAAATGTGGGTACCGAGAATATTCCTGTCGTATGAAGCCGATAAGCATCTGAACAAGGACGGAACTCCGATAGTTTAAAACGGAAACAGAATAATCGCAATTATAAAAAAATCGGCACTTTTGATTTTTCGTCGTATAAACAAGTTAAATCTAAAGAAAAGACGTTACGCCTTGAATAAATTCTGAAAGGAAAGGTACATATTATGAAAACAATCGAACAGTTCTACAACGAGATTATCGCAAGCGAGGAGCTTAAGGAAAAGCTCGCAGCAGTATCAAGCGAGCAGAAGCTTGACGAGTTTTTAAAGGAAAACGAGGTCGAGGGCACAAAGGAAGAATTCAAGGAATATGTCGTCGAAAAGGCGAAGACAAGCGGAGAGCTTACCGACGAGCAGCTTGAAGCAGTCGCAGGCGGCGGAGTCTGGGATGTGGTGAAATCAATTATAATAACACTATCCTTTGATGCCGGCTGTGTATAATCCAAGAATAAATTCTGAAAGGAAAGGCACTTACTATGAAAACAATGGAACAGCTCTGGAATGAAATCACAACAAGCAAGGAGCTTTCGGAAAAGCTCATAAAGACAACAAACGAGCAGGAGCTTGAAGCGTTTCTGAAAGAAAACGAAGTGGACTTCACAAAGGAGCAGTTCGGGGAGTTTATCCTCTCAAAGAAAGGCAGCAAACTTTCGGACGAGGAGTTGAGAATAATCGCAGGAGGACGGGACGGAGAAGGAAATGACTCAAAACCCGACTCAGTGTCAACTCCCACAGCGATAGCCCTGGACGAAAACGGCAGAGCCATACAGTGGCAGGACGGCAAGGATATTTACCATTACGAATGTTATAAATGCCACAAATGGCTTTATAAGGATTGGGTAAGATGGTATTGCCCGAAGTGCGGCGAAGGCTTCTACTGGAATGTAGAAGAATACAGGGTGTATGATGTAAAGGGCAATTAAGGCGTTTGGGAGAATAATCGGCTAATGGCTTAATAGTTTGTTAGATTAAGGGACTGCTGTTAACCACAGAAAAATTTTATCAAAAAATCGGCGCTTTTGATTATTCCGTCGTATAAATAATTGAAAGCAAAGAAAAAGGCACTACGCCTTGAATAATTCTGAAAGGAAAGGCACTTACTATGAAAACAATGGAACAGCTCTGGAATGAAATTACAACAAACAAGGCGCTTGCTGAAAAGCTTGCAGCAGCATCAGGCGAGCAGAAGCTTGAAGCGTTTCTGAAAGAAAACGAGGTGGACTGTACAAAGGAGCAGTTCGGGGAGTTCATTATTGCAAAGGCAAAGGAAAGCGGCGCTCTTTCAGACGATAAGCTTGAATCGGTTGCAGGCGGATATGACTATAAAACAATTCTTCAGACAGTAAAAAAGGGGACGAAAATTTGTCATATACCTACGGGATCGGTTTATGTTGTTGATGATTGTATTGTAAGCACCAAAGCCGCTGCATATTTCATAAAGCCTTTGGTAAAGAATGAAAACGCACCGGAAATGACGCATTTAACCCACATTGATTTACTTAACAAGCTTAACGGCGGCGGCTACATTATTGTTTAATACTAATCTTTAGAGCGTGTTCACATCTATTTTATGTGAACACGCTCTAAAGGAAATACCACTATTTGGTATTGTGATAAATGCAATGATTGGTGGAATGCCTTCCGCTGGCGGATAGTTTATTATTCATAAGACGGACAATGCAAAGTGCGCTTTTGCGTCTGCTCAAAGCCTGCTTTTTAGGCTTTGAGGGGTCACTGTCCTGTGGACAGTTATTGAGTACACACTAATTATCGGGTATTGCAAAATTCTGCAAATTATGGTAGAATATGTGCAGATGTTTCGGAGGAATTGTTATGAATTTTTTTGTAGTAGACGACGAAAAGCACGCACTTAACTACCTTGTAGGTGTTCTTGAGGAAACATACCCGCAGGCGGAGATTTTCCCCTTCTGCAAAACAAGCGAAGCGATTAAAGCAGCAAAAAAGACCGAGTGCGACGTGGCTTTTCTGGATATACGGATTGACGAGAGAAACGGGATTGAACTTGCAAAAAATCTGAAAGATATAAACGGCGAAACCAACATTATTTTTACAACAGCCTACAATCAGTACGCTCTCGAAGCCTACAAGGTTTACGCCAGCGATTATCTGATGAAGCCCGTAAACAGCGCTGCTGTGCAGAACGCTATGGAGCATCTGCGAAATCCGATTATGCCGAAAGAAAACGGCAGGCTTAAGGTACAATGCTTCGGGAATTTTGAGGTTTTTTCGGGCGATAAGCCCGTAGCCTTCAAGCGGGCGAAAACAAAGGAGCTGTTGGCTTATCTTGTTGACCGTAACGGCGCAACCTGCACCAATAACGAGATAATCGCCGCACTCTGGGAGGACGAAAAGGACTCGGATTCCCTGCAAAGCAACCTGCGGAATCTTATTGCGGATTTAAAGAAAACCCTTGCCTCGTTTAACGCCGAAGCGGCGCTTGTAAAGGAGCGGAACGCCCTTGCTATCAACCCCGACAAGGTTATTTGCGACTACTACGATTTTATGAATCAGATTCCCTACGCTGTAAACAGCTATCACGGCGAATATATGGCACAGTACTCCTGGGCGGAGCTTACTCTTGCATACATCGGGCAGCACAACACAAGTAACGGCTAACGTCTTTGCCGCACCACAATAATTATGCGGTATGGTCCATAGAAAAACAGAACCCCTGATTTTGAGGTTCTGTTTCTTTTTTATGCAGTATTTTACTTGCGGAAGCTTATTGTTACCGTCGTTCCTTTAGCATTTTCGCTTTCTATCGTAAGCTTTCCGTCCCGGTAGCTTTCTACTCTTTTCCGTACGTTTTCAAGCCCGATATGGGAACGGGAGCCGACCTCGGTTACGGGATTATTTACGTCAAAGCCAACACCGTCGTCGGCTATTGTAATAGTTATAATCCCGTCCTTTTCCTCGGTTTTTATGGTAATTGTTCCGCCATTTTCCCTTTGGCAGATACCGTGCTTTACGGCATTTTCCACTAAGGGCTGAACCGTCAGCGGCAGTATTTCAAAGCTTTCGGTTTTAATATCGTAAACCACATTTATCTTATCCTCAAACCTCAGCTTTTCAAGCTTAAGATAGGTCTTGATATGTGCAAGCTCGTGGGAGAAGCTTACGGGCAGTTTGCTGTCAATGGAGTCCATATTTTCACGCAGATAAACAGAAAAATCAACAAGGGCTTCACGGGCTTTTTTAGGCTCTGTACCGCATAAATCGCAGATTGCGGTTAAGGCGTTGTATAGGAAATGGGGCTGAATCTGGCTAAGCATTACTGCAACCTGCTTTTCCTGCAATTCAAGCTGTAACTCCTTCTCATGAATGCTTGCTTTTATAGTCATCGGGATAAATTTCAGAGAATAGATAAGGGCTGCAATAAATACTGCCGCAAAAACTATTTTAGATAAAAATACCTTGTCCCAGGAGCCGAAAATTACTGCAAAAATATCCGCCTCAAGCGCCAGTAAAGCCACAAGACAAACCGCAGTCATAACCCTCTGCCGCAGGTTTTTGCCCTTAAAGCTGACTGCACACAAAGCAGCAAGAATAAGCCCAAAAACAGCCTCGGTAATCAGCAGATAATAGTTTAAATCGTAAATCAGTTTTCCGCCGGTAATTGCGATTATCAGAGCCACGGCGGATAGAGCTGCGTTTGCAAGCGAAACGATGCCGCCGATTTTTTTAAGCCTGTCCGAAAGGCAGTTTTCGGTAAGGCCGAACATAAAGACGGGATACAGAATTGCGCAGAGACTTTTCGCCGTTGTTATAAAAGCCGGTGTGCTTCCGCTAAGACTGAAATTCGGCGAGTCCAGAACGCCGAAAGCTCCCGCCGTAAGCAGCATAAAGCCGAAAATCCAGAGAAGCCTGCTGTAAGGCACTTTAAGAACGGCGGAAAAAATTGCAACGCCAAGGACGATAAAGGACACAACAATTATCACCATTCCGGCGTTTCTTTCGGTCGCTCCCTCGCTTAGCATTATCTCGTCAAAGGCTTCGCCGGCGTAGGTATGAAGAGAGCCGAGAAACAAATCCGCCGCATTTTTGTTGCCGTATTTATGGGGATTTATCAGCAGGATTTCCACCGTGTCCGTTTCC
>CAMDZU010000158.1 GCA_945910715.1 uncultured Clostridia bacterium | reverse complement strand
TTACAGAGGATTTCGAAAATACGGAGGAATTCAAGTGGCTGAGTGAAAATTCCTGGAAATACGGCTTTATAATGCGCTATCCGAGAGAGGACGAGGAAACAACAGGCTATGTTTACGAGCCGTGGCATTACCGCTTTGTGGGGCTGTACTATGCGGAAAGCATTTACCGCTCGCAGCTTTGTATGGAGGATTACATAAGCTTTACAGACAGGATAAGGGACAGCAAAGAATAAAAAATTAAGCAGGGCAGTACAATATAACAAGTAAAAGTGCAGAAAGGACAGTCCTTTAATGAAGAATTTACCGGATTTTGAGGCAATCGACAAGGAGTTTTCATATAGCGGCAGTCTTGGCACTGTTTATTCTTCGGAAAGCACAGTATTTAACGTATGGTCGCCAGTGGCTGACAGGGTGGAGGTAAGGCTGTATGAAAGCGCAAGGTCGGAATTGCCCTTTTCACAGCTTGAAATGAGCAAAAATAGAGGCGTATGGAGTACGGAAGTACGAGGAGATTTGCACGGAGTTTTCTACACCTACCTTGTTACCGTGGGGAATGAAACAAGGGAAACTATTGATATTTACGCAAAGGCGGCAGGTGCAAACGGCATAAGAGGAATGGTTGTGGATTTAAGCAGGACAAATCCCACAGGCTGGGAAAAATCCTCGCCCGTATTACTTGAAAGCTACACCGACGCTGTAATTTACGAGCTTCACGTCCGTGATTTTTCCTCGGACGAAAGCGGCAATTTCAAGCACAGAGGAAAGTTTATTGCCTTTGCCGAAAAAGACGTAACAAACCAAAATGGCGACAAAATCGGACTGGATTATATTGCAGAATTGGGAGCTACCCATATTCATTTACTGCCTGTTTTTGATTTTCAGACCGTTGACGAAACCGACCCCAATGCTGGCTTTAACTGGGGCTACGACCCTCTTAACTTCAACATTCCCGAGGGAAGCTATTCCACAGACCCAAACGACGGAGTATGCCGCATAAGGGAATTCAAGGAGCTTATTCTTGCGGCGCATAAAAAGGGTATCGGAATAATAATGGACGTGGTATATAACCACACCTTTGATACGGAAAATTCTCCATTTAATAAAACCTTTCCCCATTATTATTACCGCCATAACAAGGACGGCTCTCTCTCAAACGGCTCTGGCTGCGGAAATGAATTTGCAAGCGAACGCAGTATGGCAGGCAAATTTATTAAAGACAGCCTGTGCTATCTGGCAAGGGAATACAAGCTTGACGGTTTCCGCTTTGACCTTATGGGACTGCTTGACATTGAAACCCTTAACCGCTGTGCCGAGGAGCTGAGGAAAATCAATCCCTCCATTATACTTTACGGAGAGGGCTGGACGGGAGGGACTTGTCCTATTGATGAAGGCTTGCGGGGCGTAAAGAAAAACGCAGTTAAGCTGCCGCAGTTTGCAATGTTTTCCGACGATTTCAGGGACGGGGTAAAGGGCTCTGTTTTTAACGATATGGACTGCGGCTTTGTAAACGGCAACAGCAGCCATTATATAAAGGAGCTGATAAAATCGACTGTTTCCGCAGGAATTTACCGAGATGACGTTGACCGAAGCACAGACAAGTGCTGGACGGATAAGCCGCAGCAGTGTGTTAATTACGTTGAAGCCCACGATAACCTGACATTGTACGACAAGCTGAAATGCTCAATGGGCGGAAAATCCGAGGAAATGGTTATTGCCGCTGACAAAATGGCGGCGGCACTGATTTTCCTGTCACAGGGGATACCCTTTATGCAGGCAGGACAGGAATTTCTGCGAAGCAAAGGCTTTGTTCACGACAGCTACAACTCCCCCGACAGCGTAAACAGCCTTAAATGGAACGATGTTTCTTTGCACAGAAAGGTTGTTGATTATTACAAGGGGCTTATTGCTATAAGAAAGCGTTTTTCCTGCTTCAGAATGAGGACTGCCGAGGAAATAAAAAGCAGGATAAGCTATGAGGAGTCGGGCGGGGGACTGGCTGTTCATATTGATGATTTTGTCCTTGTTTTAAACCCCTCGGAAAGAGTGATTTTCTGCGAAATAAAGGGCAGGGCAGAGGTTTATGCAAACGGAGAAAAAGCCTCGGAAATGCCGCTTTATATAGCGGAAAGTATGGTGGAAGTAAATCCACGCAGCATAATACTGATAAGATTGCTTTGAAAAAATGTAACGTTTTGGCGAGAAATCAGTATAAAACAATGTAAACAAAGTAAGGTTAATGATTGGTGACATATACCAAAATTAACTTTATTTTTTGGCTATATTGACAAAATTCGACCGAAATGTTATAATTTGCTTAATAAATACTTTTCAGGCAGGCATAAGCAAATTACAGAAATACATGCTTTGCGGAAAAGGGAATGCGGTTAATATAGTTATGTTTACAAATCTTGATTACAGTCAGGAGCAATCCGAATGGCTGTAATCGCAACCGAAAAAGGTGGGTAAAAACATGAAGATACTATATTTTGACGTTGCGGCAATTGTATTGCAGTCAATCCTGCTGTTGTCGTTATTTTTCCGTAAAATGGTTAAAGGAAGAGATAATACATTATTCGTTATGCTGCTGGTTCAGGTAATTCTGACTACAATTCTGGATTTCTGGTCGGAATTGTACCCCACGTGGATTCCTGCCGATGAGTCAAATACCGCTTTAAGATGGATGATGTGTTTTCTGTATTATCTGTTCCGTAATTTCAATCCTGTACTTTACCAGATGTTCTTTTTTGCCGTTACGGACACATGGCATATACTTAGAAAAAGCAGAATACTGCAAACACTTCTTATTGCGCCCTACGGAATTTCAGTAATAATTTTATTTTCAAATATATTTAATAATTCGGTGTACTATTTTGATGAAAATCTTTTCTTCCACCGAGGGGATATGCTGTATATCCTTTATGTAATTTCTTTCTACTATTTTGTCTGCGGTATTATTTTCCTGTCACATTACAGAAGGCTGTTAACAATAGGTAAGCTTATTGCGCTGCTGTCTATGTATGCGCTCAATCTTATTTCGGTTTTAATTCAGCTGTTATATCCTGAGCTTTTAGTGGAAATGTTTATAACTACCATCACAATACTTATTGTATCGCTGGTTGTTCAAAGAGCAGAAGAAATAATTAACCCCGTACTTGGCGTGCGAAGCAATATTTCTTATACCTCGGATATGAAAAAGGCGTTTGCCGTTAATAAGCCCATAACTGTTGTTTTTGTGAAAATAGCAAATTACAGGGCGCTGCTGTCCATGTTTGAATATGATGTCTGCAATTCCTTATTGAAAAAGATTGCAGTCGGATTGACACCTCACGCCGGAGAGCATTTGCCTGCTGATTTATATTATCTGGAAAACGGACTGTTTGCTCTTGTTACAGAAAATGGCTCGCCGAATAAAATCACGGAAACGGCGCAGCGTATATCCGCCGAATTAAACCGTAAAATGCAGATGGAGCAGCTTGATTTTACCCTTGAATCGTGTATCTGTATTTTGCATTGTCCGCAGGATATTGACAACTATCAGACATTGCTGACCTTCGGAAAATCCTTTCACACCTATCTTCCTCACGGCGGCGCTGTGAATGATATGGCGTCCGTAAAGAATCAGCGTATGTTCAGATTACAGAACGATATTGGCGGAATTATCAGCACCGCAATTGCCGAAAAGCGTTTTCAGATGTATTACCAGCCCATTTACAGCGTAAAGGACAAAAAGTTCCTGTCTGCGGAGGCTCTTATCCGCTTGCAGGACGAGCATTACGGCTTTATCTCCCCCGAGCTGTTCATAACCGCAGCGGAAAAGAACGGCACAATACTGCAAATAGGCGATTTTGTTCTTGACGATGTCTGCCGCTTCCTTTCAGACTGTCAGAAGAAAGGTCTGCCCATTCGGTATATTGAGATAAACCTGTCAATGTCCCAGTGTATGCAGACGGATCTTACCGATAAGGTGAAGTATTATCTGAATAAGTATAACCTTAAGCCCGAACAGATTAACCTTGAAATTACGGAAACTGCCGCCAACGAAGCCCAGAATATTGTAACGGAAAACATAAAGAAGCTTTCCGCAGAGGGTGTTGATTTTTCGCTGGACGACTACGGCACAGGCTATTCCAACATAAGCAGGCTTATGGAGCTGCCTTTCCGCATTATAAAGCTGGATAAAAGCTTTGCGGACAAGGTGGAGGACAGCAGAACGAAAATTCTGCTGAAGAATACGGTAAGAATGCTTAAGGAAATAGGAACTGAGATAGTTGTCGAGGGAGTGGAAACAAAGGAAATGCTTCAGCAGTTTGAGGAAATGGGATGCGATTTCATTCAGGGCTATTATTTCTCAAAGCCCTTGCCCGAACAGGAGTTCGTGGAATTTGTAGAGAGCCACGCATAATAAAAAAGCCTGAGAACCTGACGTTCTCGGGCTTTTTCCTTATTTGTCCGTTTCGCTTTTTTTCTCGTTCCTGCTCTTTGCTCTTGCA
>CAMDZU010000157.1 GCA_945910715.1 uncultured Clostridia bacterium | reverse complement strand
ATATCGGACAGCGAGGCGTTCTCCTTTATGTCGCAGCCAAGCTCCTCTGCAATCCACTCCGCATACTTTTTGGTGTAGCCTGTTTTTGATTTATACACTACTATTGCTTTCATTTTGTTTCCTCTCAACCGATTTATTGTTGTGCAGGCATTATACTACTTATTTATATTACTGTCAAGTAAACAAAACAGACGTATGCAATTGCACACGTCTGCTATTATTTTATTACGGAGATTACTTAGCAAGTCTTTCTTCAAGAGCTGCAAGCTGCTTCTTCATTTCTTCGGGGAGTCTGTCGCCGAACTTACCGTAGAATTCCTTGATACCCTTAACGTCCTCAAGCCAGTATTCCTTATCAACTGAAAGGAGATCCTTGATTGTTTCGGTTGTGATGCCCTCTGCTTCAAGACCCTCTACGTTGATATCCTCGGGCTTTGGCTCATAGCCGATAGCTGTTTCAACAGCGTCAGCCTTGCCTTCAGCACGGTCGATAATCCATTCGAGAACACGCATATTGTCGCCGAATCCGGGCCAGATGAAGTGGCCTTCATCGTCTGTACGGAACCAGTTAACGTTGAAGATCTTAGGAGCCTTGTCGCCAAGCTTCTTGCCCATATCTACCCAGTGCTGCCAGTAGTCAGCCATATTGTAACCGCAGAACGGGAGCATTGCCATTGGGTCACGGCGAACAACGCCTACTGCGCCTGCAGCGGCTGCTGTTGTTTCGGAAGCCATGATTGAACCAACGAATACACCGTGATTCCAGTCGAATGACTGATATACCAGCGGAGCAGTCTTAGCACGGCGGCCGCCGAAGATGATAGCGGAAATAGGAACGCCTGCAGGATTGTTGAATTCCTTGGAAACGCATGGGCAGTTTTCAGCAGGAGCTGTGAAACGGGAGTTTGGATGAGCGAGCTTCTGCGGCTTGCCGTCAGCACCGATTACAGATGTGAATTCAGGACCGTTAACCTTTGCGCCCTTCCATTCTGTTGCGTTTACAGGAGGATTCTTGTCAAGACCTTCCCACCAAACTGTCATATCGTCGTTGTTGATAGCAACGTTTGTGAAGATTGTGTTCTTCTTTGTTGATTCAAGAGCGTTGAAGTTGGACTTTGCGTTTGTACCCGGTGCAACGCCGAAGAAGCCGTTTTCGGGGTTGATAGCGTAAAGTCTGCCGTCGGGACCCTGCTTTAACCAAGCAATATCGTCGCCGACTGTCCATACCTTATAGCCCTTGTTTCTGTATCCCTCAGGCGGAATGAGCATTGCAAGGTTAGTCTTGCCGCAAGCGGACGGGAATGCAGCTGTAACGTACTTGATTTCGCCGTTTGGCTTTTCAACGCCGAGGATAAGCATGTGTTCAGCCATCCAGCCTTCCTTCCAGCCCTGGTAGGAAGCAATACGGAGAGCGAAGCACTTCTTGCCCAGAAGAACGTTTCCGCCGTATGCAGAGTTGATGGACCAGATTGTGTTGTCCTCGGGGAAGTGAACGATATATCTCTTTTCGGGGTCAACGTCAGCCTTGGAGTGTAAGCCGCGAACGAAGTCATTACTTGTATCGCCAAGGTTCTTGAATGCGTCAGCGCCCATTCTTGTCATAATATCCATGTTAAGAACAACGTAAATGGAGTCTGTAAGCTCAACGCCTACCTTAGCAAGAGGAGAGCCGATAGGACCCATTGAGTAAGGGATAACGTACATTGTTCTGCCCTTCATAACGCCGTCGTACATAGGAGTAAGCTTTGCGTACATTTCAGCAGGATCGCACCAGTTGTTTGTAGGACCTGCGTTTTCCTTTGTCTTGGAGCAGATAAAGGTTCTGTCCTCTACACGAGCAACGTCGTTAGGCTGTGTTCTGTGATATAAGCAGCCGGGTAATTTTTCCTGGTTGAGTCTGATCATTTCGCCGGTAGCAACTGCTTCGTCACGAAGAGCGTTAAGCTGTTCGTCGGAGCCGTCAATCCAGACAACCTTGTCAGGCTTTGTGAGGGCAACCATTTCGTCAACCCACTTTAAAACATTCTTGTTGTTTGTAAGTGCCATAGTTTGTAATCTCCTTTTTTATTGTCCAAATTGGAAAACCAATTTTCCTCATATACAATTATATAACATTTTTGTCAATCGGTCAAGAGTATTTGTTAAAAATCTGACAAAATATTTATATTTTTCAGCAAATTTTGATATTCATTTTTGCAATATTAACTATTCGCTTCCTGCATAATCAACATCTGTGGTTTTAATGCGTATTTCGTTATGCAAATTGAGCAATGCCCATATATTGGGTATTGCCATAAGCCCGTTAAACAAATCCGCCAGCTGCCAGATTATATCCACATCAGCCCACGCTCCCACAACAGTCAGCGCTGTAAATATAACAAGATAAACTTTTCTCTTTCCTTTTCCGAAAAGATATTCCACGCTTGAAGCGCCGTAAGCCGACCAGCCTGCCGCCGTTGTTACCGCAAAAACAAAAATACATACCGAAACAAAGGCTCCTGCAAAATTGCCGAAAGCGCTTTCAAAGGCGATTATCGCCGTTTTCATTCCGTCCGCGCCTGCCCTGTCCGCTCCCGTGAGAATTACCGCAAAAGCAGTCAGACTGCACATTACGACTGTGTCGATAAACACCTGCATTGTGGCCCACATGCTTTGGTTCTGGGGATTGGTTTCGCTGCTTGCACTGTGGAGCATTACCGAGCTGCCAAGACCTGCTTCATTGGAGAAAATCCCCCGTCTGAAGCCCCAGCTCATGGATTTTGCCATTGCCGAGCCGCAAAAGCCGCCGCCCATTGCCCTAAAATCAAACGCTCCCTTGAAAATTTGCAGGAACATATCGGGTATTTTTGCAAAATTAGCAAAAATGACCCACAAACACCCTAAAATGTAAATTGCGGAAATTACAGGGATAAGTCTTTCGGTAATGACTCCAAGCCGCTTAAGTCCGCCGAAAACCATTGCTCCCACGCAGACTGCGGCAATAATTCCGCTGAGCGGCTCGGGGCAACCAAAGCTGTAGCGAAGTGATGAGGACATTGCATTCATCTGCGCCATATTGCCCATACCAACGCTTGCAAGAATACAGAAAAATCCAAATGCAGCCGCTAATTTACCGCTGCCTAGTCCGTTCCTGATATAGTAAAATGCGCCGCCCGTATAAGTGCCGTCGGGATTTTTACTGCGGTATTTCATTCCGAGATAATTCTCAGCATAGCTTGTTGCCATTCCGAGAAATGCGGATACCCACATCCAGAAAACCGCTCCTGCGCCGCCAAGCACAATTGCCGAGCCTATTGCCACAATGTTTCCCGTGCCGAGAGTTGTAGCAAGGGACGCAGTAAGGGTCTGAAAGGGCGAAAGCGCTTTGCCGCCATCATCTTTTTTCTTTGAAAAAAGAGTGCTTTTCATTATAAAGCCAAGCCGTCTGAACTGAAAAAACCGCAGTTTGACAGTGAAAAAAACACCTGTGCCAAGCATAATGAAAATCATGGGCGCTCCCCATATTATTTTTTCGTTGATCCACTTAAGAATATCCATACCCAAAACAAGCCTCCATAAGGGATTATATTATTTCGGGCGCAAAAAAATTCACCGAGAGCTGCTCGGTGAATAATTCTTTATCTTATGTAATTGAACATTGCTTTAGGCAGCCTTTCCGGAACAGGCACCTTGCTTTCCTTCTGCATTTTAATAAGGTAAGCCATATTTCTGCCTATGGTTTCCATAATGCTCATGCCCTCTGTATCCTGTTCAGCCTCTCCGGGCAGTCTGCCGTAAACCATATTCCAGTAATTTGCGGGAACCTGAATCATTTCGGTAATACCGAAGTAGTTGTTGATGCAATGGTAAGCGTCAAGAGCTCCCCCACGCCTTGCCGCCACAATTGCCGCACCGGGCTTGAAGCGGAAATATGATCCCGAGGAATAGAAAACTCGATCGAGAAAGGCTTTCAGCGTGCCGTTTATTCCTGCGTAATAAACAGGCGAGCCGATAATTATTCCGTCCGCCTCTCTCATTTTTTCTGCGATTTCATTAAGTCCGTCCTCAATAACGCACTTCCCCAGCTTTCCGCAGCCGCCGCATGCCTTACAGCCGCAAATTGGCATTTTCCCTATGCATATTGTTTCCGTTTCAATCCCCTCTGCGTTAAGCACGTCTGTTACACGCTTTATCGCAAGGGCGCTGTTTCCGTTTTGTCTCGGACTTCCGTTTATAGCTATAACCTTCATAATGCTCTCCTTTCAGTGTTTACTATTTATTATATATTAACACAAATATGAGAATTTGACAATAACAAGTGTAACCTTTTGTTTATTTGGCTTAAAAAATATCACAGGCGGTAATTTTCTATTGCTTTACAGAAACAGAAATGCTATAATGATAGTGTATATTTTATTGCACTATACTGAGAAAGGAATATTCTATGGACGAAAATAAAACCACCGAAAACGGCTTTGAGCAATTCGGAGAAACAAACGCTTTTCCCGACCCAACAATAGGA
>CAMDZU010000156.1 GCA_945910715.1 uncultured Clostridia bacterium | reverse complement strand
AACATACTTCTCTGCGGAGTAGGCGGTCAGGGTATCGTGCTTACCTCAAAGCTTATCGCCGCTGCGTCAATGGCAAAAAATACACCCGTTATGAGCGCCGAAACAATAGGAATGGCGCAAAAGGGCGGCAGCGTTTTCAGCTTCCTAAGAATGGGAGAAAACCTGTACTGCCCTATGTTCCCCGAGGGAGCGGCCGACCTTATTATCGGCTTTGAGCCGGGAGAAGCAGTCCGTATGCTGCCCTACCTCAAGCCCGACGGCAGCGTTATACTCAATTCGCACCCGATTATGCCGGTAACGGCAGCCCTTAGCGGCGGCTCATATAATGGACAGGAAATGGTTGATTATCTCAAAGCCAACGTAAATAAGCTTTATATTATTGACGGCGACGAAGCCTGCCGCAGAATAGGCTCGCCCAAGGTGCTCAATATGGTTATGCTGGGGGCGGCGGCAGTAAGCGGCTGTCTGCCCTTTGCCCTTGATGAAATCAAGGAAGCGGTAAGGAACACCGTAAATCCCGGGTTCTATGAGCTTAACTGCAGGGCGCTTGACGAAGCAGAAAAGCTTCTCCCATAAATAACGCAAGAAAGGTATTCACAACAATGAGAATTTCCGATACACAGCTGAAGCTTGTCAACAGCCGTATTGAAGCCCTTTTAAAGGCTGACAATTTCTACGGAAGAAAGCTTAAGGAAGCAGGAGTTACCTCGCTGAATTCAGCAGAGGACTTTGAAAAGCTTCCGTTTTCCGAAAAAAACGACCTTCGGGACGCATACCCTCTGGGACTTATGACCGCCCCCGAAGAAAAAATCGTGCGTATTCACTCCTCCTCGGGAACAACGGGCACTCCCGTTATTATCCCCTATACCGCCAAGGACGTTGACGACTGGGCAATACAGTTCAGCCGCTGCTACGAAATGGCGGGAATTACCCCAATGGACAGGATTCAGGTAACCCCCGGATACGGCTTATGGACAGCAGGTATAGGCTTCCAGAACGGCGCAGAAAAGCTGGGCGCTATGGTAATACCCATGGGTCCGGGAAACACCGATAAGCAGCTGCAGATGATGATGGATATGAAAAGCACGGTGCTTTGTTCAACCTCCTCCTATGCGCTTCTCCTTGCGGAAGAAATCGAAAAGCGGGGCATAAAGGATAATATTCATCTGAAAAAAGGCGTTATCGGCTCGGAACGCTGGAGCGATAAAATGAGAGAGCGTATCTCAACCGAGCTGGGCATTGAGCTGTATGACATATACGGTCTTACTGAAATATACGGTCCGGGAATAGGCATAAGCTGCAAGGAAAACTGCGGTATGCATTACTGGGACGATTATATCTACATAGAAATCATCGACCCTGCAACAGGAAAAATCCTCCCCGACGGAGAGATTGGCGAAATAGTTATCACCACTCTTGTAAAGGAAGGCGCACCCCTTATCAGATACAGGACCCACGACCTTTCAAGAATTATCCCCGGCGAATGTCCGTGCGGCAGCAAGTTCCCCAGAATAGACACTATAATGGGAAGAACAGACGATATGATGAAAATCAAGGGCGTTAATGTATTCCCAAGCCAGATTGAAGAAGTGCTTGGAACCTTCCCCGAAATTTCAAGCGAATATCAGATACGCATTTCTCACCTTGACGGAAAGGACACAATGCGTATTTATGTGGAAACCACAGGCTCCGTTGACTTCAACGACCTAAGCAGACGCATTTCCGAAAAGGTCAAGAGCAGAATTGGCTTTACTCCTATTGTCAAGGTGGTAGAGATAGGACTGCTTCCGAGAAGCACAAAGAAAACCCGGCGTGTTATAGACGAGCGTTACGATTGATAAAGCTGAGCCGTACAGTTATGCTGTACGGCTCAGAGTGTCGAAAAAGCCATTTTGAAAGTTTAGATCAAGCCTTTTCAAGAGGCTAATGTTTTCGCCTTTGGTGAAAACGCAAGGCGGTTTACAAAGGCAGAGCCTATGAGGAATTTGGCTTGCCAAATTCCTCGCAGTCGGCTTCCGCAGAAGCCGAAAATCTCCTATTTAAAGGTGCTCTGTGGAATTGCTTAGCAATTCCACTCTTGGCACGTTTTTCGACAAGCTCAAGCCCCATATCCCTTGCGGAATATGGGGCTTGTTTATCGCTTAACCGTAATTACGGAGCGGTTACCGTAAATGTTACGGAAATAGTATTCACAATATTCCTCTTGCTCAGCGGCATTATCTGAGCGGAGCAGTCGGTCAGATCCCCGTCTGCCGTTCTTACATCTTCGGGAACCTCGCTTACCCAGCCGTTAAAGAGATTTACTCTTGTGCATTTTCCGTCGTCGGAGCAGGTATAGCTCTTTCCTGCCATTTCAAAGGGCTCGCCGTTTATGAGTATCTCGTCGATAGTGTAGATATATCCCGGGAAAAGCTCCTCGCCGTTGGATATTCCAAGGGCTGAAAAGGCTGTTCCCTTAGCTGGGCCGCATTCGGATAAATCAAGGCTTACCGTATATGTTCCCTCGCCTGTTATCTGCACATTCTTCGCCTTGACGCCCGTGGTGCAGCCTGTTGGGTCGTATATATCGCCTACGCTGTAGGAAATGCCGTAGTCGCTGGACGCAAACATTATCCACGCAATCGCCATATCGTCGGCAGGTGGAAGCTCAATATCCTCCGTCTGCTCATCTACAGCTTTCTGCTTGGTGCTGTCAATGCGTTCCTGCGCCTCGGATTTTATCTCGTCAACGTCCTTGTCCTTTTCGTTTTCGTATCTCCGTGAAAGGAAAAGCTCCGCAAGAGTTTCGTCTGAGGTAGTGTTTTCCGCTCTCTTGTAGAAACTGTTGCAGTCCCAAAGCACGGGGCAGAAATCGTAAAGGTCGCAGTTATCCAGCAGATTTGAATAGAACTTGTCCGTATCGGGCTTTGTTCCGCCGTTTTTCTTCATTACGGCATATTCGCCTATAACCACGCCGTAGCCCTGCTGGGAGAACTTGCTGAGCTGCTTGAACAGCTCGTTCTGCTCGTCATAGTCTGTGGGAGAGCCCCACTGATTTACGCTGTCCGTACTGCAGTAATCCCACGGAGTATAGTAATGCACAGAAAGGAGAAGCTTGCTCTCCGCCGTATCCTCGGGCATTTTAAAGCGTTCGTCGCAGGTATTGGCTATGTCCGTATTGTAGCCTGCAATAAGCAGGAAACGGTCCCCGTTATTGCCGCCAAGAGAACGGATAAGCTTTACAAACTCGCTGTTAATCATATTGGCGGTTTCATAACATTCGTTCTTGTTAAGCACGCCCTTTGTGCCTGTTATATCCTTGTCGTTAAGACGGTCGCCCAGCTCCTCGTTGGCAGACTCGAAAATAAGCTTGTAGGAATAATCCTTGAAATTCTCGCCTATCTGAGTCCACATGGATTTGTACATTTCAAGAGCCTTATCTCTTACCGCCTGATCCTCCGAGCCGAACATTCCCCACCAGCCACCGTCCCAGTGGTCGTTGATGATAACGTACATACCGGCGTCAAGAGCGTAGTTCACCACGGTTTCAACACGGTTCATAAGCCGCTCGTCAATTGTATAATCGCCCACTTCAAAGTTCATTCCGTTTGTCCATGCAATAGGTATTCTTAAGGTATCAAAGCCTGCGTCCTTCATACCCTGTATCATTTCGGCGGTAGTATAGGGCTCTCCCCATATTGTTTCAAAGCCGTCGGGGTCGGAGCCGCTTACATAGCTGTTGTGATTGTAGGCTTCAAGGGTGTTGCCAAGGTTTATGCCGTTGCCCATGGCTCTTATCATTTCGAGGGAGGTCATATTCTTAATTGCGGCGTCCGATACCTCCTCCGTAACGGCATCCGTTGTTGCCTGTCCCTGCGAGTTATCGGTATTTTCCGTACCGCCGCAGCCTGCCAGCATTGCTGCGGCAACAATAAGTGCCGCCAGTGATGATAACGTTTTCATTTTCATATAAGTTCCTCCGTGGAATTGTTTTTGCATCCGTATTTTGCAGCCTTTACGCTGCTTCTTTTCAATGTTAACATATCTGTCAAAAAAAAATTCAAGTGTTTTTTCAATTTTTGTTGAGTTTCCCATAGAAATTGTAGCTTTTTATTCCGTCAACGTCCTCATTGCCGCCGTAAAAATCAGCGAAGCCTGATAATAAATGGAGTTTTCGTTTGTCACCCAATCCACCGCCGTATCGGTATAGCACTTTCCCGGAAAACGGGAAATTATTCCTCCGTCGTACATATTTATTCCCCCCGAAGTGTAGCCCTCAGGGAATTCCTCAATTCCATCCTCGCCGAAAATTCCGCTGTAAACACGCTTGACGCTGTTTTCGCCTATGCCTGTAACAAAGGATTTTCCCGTTGGATTTATGCCGAAAATGAAGTTTGCGGCTGATAAGGCAAGCCTTTCCGCCTCCTCTGTGTTTCCGCTCAAGAAATAATCCGTAACGTACATTTCCATTGCGGTGTTCATATAGTTTGAATTGCTGCCCCACCACAAACCCCATTCGGGGA
>CAMDZU010000155.1 GCA_945910715.1 uncultured Clostridia bacterium | reverse complement strand
ATGTTTCTCGGGGACAAATCGGGGCTTTCCCTTGATGTTCAGAATATCATAAAGCGAAGCGGAATTTCACATTTCACCGCCGTTTCGGGACTGCACCTAACCATTGCCGCCCACATAATTATGACCCTTTTCGCCGCCACAAAATTCAGAAAGCGGAACGGAATACAGTTTGCTGTGCTGCTTGTTACGATACTGTGGTTTATGGTGTTTTTCAACCTGTCAATGTCGGTTATCCGCTCGGGAATAATGCTGATAATCTACTATGGCGCAGCTCCGCTTCACCGAAAGGGCGATACTCTCAATTCCCTTGGCTGTGCGGTGCTGCTTGTAACGCTGCTTTCCCCTTATTCCTGCACAGACGTGGGATTTCTTATGTCAGTGCTGGGTACAATAGGAGTGGGCGTGGTTTCGCCAAAGGTATGCGCTCTGTATAAATCAAAGCGATTTTACAAAATCAGAACAGCCTTTACAGCAACAGTCTGCGCTATGCTCTGCACCTTGCCCGTAAGCGTTGTTTTCGGCGGAATATCAGTGGTTTCGCCTGTTACAAACATTGTGCTGCTGCCACTGTTTACAGCTGTAATGGCTTGTCTTGTGCTGTTTACCTTTTCGGGCGGACTGCTTGCCCCAATGCTGCTTTTTGCAGGCTTATCGGCAAAAGCAATGCTTTGGACAATCAACTTTTTTGGCTCGCTGAAATACGCATATTTTCCGCTGGATTATGACTTTATCGTCCCCTTTTTCCTAATTGCCGCCCTGTTTATTTTTGCAGCGGCAATGCTGCTGAAATCCGCCGAAAAGACCCTTAAGGCGGCGGTAATTTCCGTTATGGCTCTTGCGGCAATGATGATTACTTCAAACTATGTAAATCTGAACAACACAAAAATTACCGTTTATTCCGACGGAAACAGCGGTGCAGTTATGGTTTACGGCTGCAAGGGCTCCTGCGTTATTGCTACTGACAGCTCGGCGAAAACCGTTGCGGCGGTAAAGGAGTTTATGCAGAATAACTTTATGGATAAGCTTAATGTGCTTGTAGTGCAGGAGGATTCCTATAACAACACAGGCGGCTGGGACAAAATAAGCTGCGACTGCCTTGTACTCCCCGAGGAAAAGGGCAAATACGACATAAGCGGCGAATTTACCCTTACCGCCAATGGCTATTCGCTGCTTGAGTTTGACGGCTTGAGGCTTTCTGTTTCGTCAATAAAGGAATCTGCACCAAGGGCGGAAATAAGCGTAATCTACGGCTACAAAGCCAAATATGACCAATCCGAAAGTCCATTCACCGTTTACATAAGCAAGAGAATGGACGAGAAAACCAACGCATATTACAACAGCGTAAGCTATATGGTAAAGCCCGACGGCTCAATAAGAGAGGTAATAAAATGATTCTTACCGAGGATAAACTGAATACTTCAATCAGAGGCGGAAACCTTGCAAGAGTTTATTTCCTCTACGGCAAGGAGGTTTTTCTCACCAAAACCTACTCCGACAGAATTGTAAAAAAAGCCGTTGGCGCAGAGCCGCTGGACTTTAATCTTATTAGGCTGAAGGGGGATTCCTCTCCCGAAGCAATAGGCAACAGCCTTGAAAGCGTGCCCTTGTTTTCGGAGCTGAAATGCGTTGTTATAAACGACTTTGACCCCGAAAAAACCGACAGCGATTCGCTGAAAAAGATTATTGACATAATAAGCGATGTTCCCGATTATTCCATTTTCATTATTGAGATAACGGGAATTGACATTGACCCCAAAAAAGCGAAAACAAAGAAGGTAATTTCAGCCGCCGATAAAGCGGGAATAGTGTGCGAATTTCAGCCTCTCACTCCTGCAAAGGTAGGCGAGCTGATTATAAAAAAGTGTGCAAAGACGGGCTGCATTATCAGCAGAGAAAACGCAAATTACATTGCGGAGCTTACGCTGATGAATCTCACCCTTGTTGGCGAGGAAACGAAAAAGCTGTGCGACTATGTGGGCAAGGGGGAAATCACAAGGGAAATAATCGACACCCTTGTTACAAAGCAGCTTGACACCAGCATTTACGAGCTGGCAACCGCAATTACCTCCGGCAAGCGCAATCTCGCCTTTGAAATACTGGACGACCTTATAAATCAGCGTGTGGAACCTGTTGTAATAATGTCGGCGCTTTCCGGCACATTTATTGACTACTATCACGCAAAAATAGGCAAAAACGCAGGACTTGCACCCAATCAGACAGCGGAGGCGTTTATGTACCCCAAAAACCGCGTGTGGGTAATAAACAAGGCGGTTACCGCCGCCGCAAGGCTTTCCCTGCCCTATCTCCGCACCTGCCTTTCCGCTCTTGACGAAGCTGACTTAAGGCTCAAATCCTCCGCCGCAAGCAGCAGGACAATTATGGAAGAAGCAATAGTAAAGCTAATGGTGGCAAAATGATTAAGCTTAAACAGGCTGTTATCGTTGAGGGGAAATACGACAAAATCAAGCTGCAGAGCGTGGTTGACGCCGTAATAATCACCACAGACGGTTTCAGCATTTACAAGGACAAGGAAAAAATGGAGCTTATCCGTGCCTTTGCGCAGAAGGACGGGATTGTAATTCTGACGGACAGCGACGGCGCAGGCTTTCAGATTCGCAATCACCTTAAAAGCTGCATAGGAAACGGAAAAATCTATAACATATACATTCCCGACATTTTCGGAAAGGAAAAGCGCAAGGAAAAGCCCTCAAAGGAGGGCAAGCTTGGCGTCGAGGGGATTCCCTCTGAAATTCTCATTGCCGCTTTTGAAAAAGCAGGAATAAGCACAGGCGAAAAGGCTGAAACTAATCCTGTAACAAGAGAACAGCTTTTCGACGACGGATTTATCGGTATGCCCAATTCATCGGAGCTGAGGAAAAAGCTGATAAAGGAGCTTTCCCTGCCCGAAAGGCTCACCACAAATTCGCTGCTGGACGTGCTTAACAGTCTTATCGGCTATGAGGAATACAAAAAAGCCGTAAACAAAATCAAGGAGCAAAGCTAATGGTCTTTTCAAGTCTAACTTTCTTATATCTGTTTCTGCCTGTGGTGATGCTGATTTATTATGCATTGCCGAAAAAATTCAAGAACTTTTTCATACTGCTCAGCGGTATTCTTTTCTACTCGTGGGGAGAGCCGTTTTATGTAATAATAATGCTGCTGTCAACTATGATTGACTACTGCGCAGGTCTTTTCATACACAAATTTGAGGGCAAGCGGAATTTGCAGAGGATTTTCCTGATTATTTCGGTAGTAATGAATCTATCCCTCCTCGGAGTATTCAAGTACAGCGGCTTTATCGTAACCAACATAAACGCTCTGCTTGGAACGGCAATTCCCAATCCCAACCTGCCCCTGCCTATCGGTATCAGCTTTTTCACCTTCCAGTCAATGTCCTACACAATCGACCTTTATATGGGAAAAATCAAGGTGCAGAAAAACCCAATCAGTTTCGCTGCCTTTGTAACATTGTTTCCCCAGATTGTTGCGGGACCTATCGTGCGCTACGAGGACGTTGCGGCGGAGCTGGACGACCGTGTGATCAATCTCGACTGCCTTTACGAGGGCATTGTGAAATTCGTAACGGGTCTTGGCAAAAAGGTGATTATCGCCAACAACATTGGTCTGCTGTGGACGTCGGTAAAGGCAATGGACACAGGCTCAATGTCGGTGCTGACCGCATGGCTTGGCATACTTGCTTTCACTTTCCAGATTTACTTTGACTTTTCGGGCTATTCGGATATGGCGATCGGTCTTGGCAAAATGATGGGCTTCAACTTCCCTCAGAACTTCAACTACCCCTATATGTCAAAAAGTATCAGCGAATTCTGGCGCAGATGGCACATTACCCTTGGCAGCTGGTTCAAAAGCTACGTTTACTTCCCTCTCGGCGGCAACCGCAAGGGAACGGGCAGAACGGTATTCAACCTTGCGGTTGTGTGGCTGCTTACAGGTATATGGCACGGCGCAAGCTGGAATTTCATTCTGTGGGGCGTGCTGTACGGAGTTATGATTATTCTTGAAAAGCTGTTCCTCCGCAAGGTACTTGAAAGAATTCCCTCCTTTTTCTCGTGGCTTTACACAATGCTGCTGGTGATTTTAGGCTGGGTGCTGTTCGATACAGCGGACATTGCAACTGCGGGAAATTATATTGTTACAATGTTCGGCGGCTCGGGTATTCTCATTGATAATCAGGCAACCTACCTGCTGCTTAATTACGGCTTTATGCTTGCACTCTGCATTTTTGCAAGTACAAATCTGTGGGCAAGGCTTATGGATTACGTTAAGGAAAAAGCCCCTTATATCGTCAATTACGGTATGCCAATCTGCAAAACCGCAGTGCTGCTTCTTTCAACGGCTTATCTTGTTGACGCAAGCTACAACCCGTTCCTGTATTTCAATTTCTGAGAAAGGTCTGATTACAGATGAAACTTTATAAAAAGCTGACAATAATTCTGTTTGCACTGGTTGTAATCGGACTTCCTGTGCTTACTGCAATATTTACCCCCAAAACTTCCACCGTATTTTCCGAAAACG
>CAMDZU010000154.1 GCA_945910715.1 uncultured Clostridia bacterium | reverse complement strand
GGTGAAGTGGGGCTTGCCGATAAGCTTGACTACATCTGCGACAACGGAGCGTATATAGTCAAAGGCGGAAAGCCTGTTTTTATGTCGGTTATGGATTTTGGCAGGGTGCTTGAAATGGGAAGGCTGTGCGGAAAGCTGGGCGTAACCCTGTTTTTGTGCGCTACAAAAGGCACTTATCACCTTGACGACAAGGCTTCCCTTTATGACGAGGTGCGGAGGTATTATCCCAATCTTACCTGCGTAAACAGCTTTGAGAACGTAAAGGACGAGGTGTTCAAGCTGACAATCTTTGATGGAAACAACCCAATGCTTTCAGGCTCTTATAATGCCCTTGAAGAAAGGTTTGGTGCGGATTTCAACGTTCAGGTAAGCGGCAGCCACTGGATTGACATTATGAACAAGGGAATCAGCAAGGGCAGCGCCATTGCTGAGCTGCAAAAGGAGCTTGACATAAGCTACAACGAAACAATGTCCTTCGGCGATTTCTACAATGACGCTGAAATGCTGAAAAATTCCTATTACAGCGTTGTAATGGCAAACGCAAACGAGGATATGAAGCAGTACGGACGGTTTGAAACGGTTTCCAACAATGAAAACGGGGTAGGAGCGGTTATTGAAAAGCTTATAAATTACAGTAAAAATAATTCGCAAAGCAGTTGACGGTAAGGTTTATTTGTGATATTCTTAGCTTATAGGCTACTCTTACTATGAAAGGAAAATTATGATGAAGATTTATTCGGTTACAGACAAGGAATTTGCACCCTACGGCAAGGTGCTTGAGGGCTATGACGTAAAGGAGCTTATGAAGGCTCTTGATGAAAGCACTCCGCTCCCCGAGGGCGTCGGCTATGTTCCAAGCGTTGCCGCTCTGGAGTACACAAATGTTTTCGGCAAGCTGCAGAACAACGCATACGGCGGTATGCCCATTCAGATTGGCTACTGCAACGGCCACAACACAAAGCTTAACTGCCTTGAGTATCACCGTGACAGCGAGCTTAACATAGGTCTTGGCGACTTTATCCTGCTGGTTGCAAAGGCAGATGATATTGTTGACGGCAAGCTTGATACCTCAAGGGTAATGGCATTTAAGGCAAAGGCTGAGCAGGTGGTTGAGGTTTATGCAACAACTCTGCATTACGCTCCCTGCAATGCTGAAAAGAACGGCTGGTTCAAGGTAATTATCGTTCTTCCTAAGGGAACAAACGGTCCTGTTCCCGAAATTACCGCCCTTAACGCTGAGGACAAGACCCTCCGCGCCTGCAACAAGTGGCTCCTTGCTCACAAGGACAGCGCAGAAGCAGGGGAAGGCGCTTATGTAGGACTTTCAGGGGAAAATATTGATATTGCGGATATTCTGTAAACATATTTTCCTTCAGACTTAACGCTTGGGTTAATCCTTGCCTATGGCGAAACGGAAAATGAACGGTTTCGATTGCCGCTGATAAGTACATAAAACGATATTTTAATAGGGCAGCTGCAGCCTCTTCCGAGATATGGAGAGGCTGATTTTATTCCGGCAAGTCGTCTTTCTTTTTATAATCATCAAGGCGAAGTTCTCTTTTGAATTCTTCTTCGCTCGGAATATATGTCATATATTTTGAAGCGAATATCTGAGTGTCGTTCTCCGAGAGCGTGTACTTTACAATCGCATCGCTCTTGTCAGCACAGAGAACGATCCCAATAGGAGGATTATCGCCCTCGTATTCAGCACGTTCGTTTTCACCGCAGGCAATATAAATCTGCTTGCTGATTTCCCAGTAGGCTTGTACCATTGCTGAATTGACAGCGTTGTATATCCTGCCCTGTGCATTAATAACACTGTTTATGATTGTGTGCTTGTTTATTATAAACAAGTGGCTTATATTTTCTGCGATAAGTAATGAGCTGACGCAGAATATCAAATTAGGCCGTATGAGTGAGTGTGTTTTAGCAGGCAAATTTGTTTTTCCTTAATCTATACTGATACGGAAAACCACAGGGAATTTTCCGTTTGTGAACCCTGTATGGATATGAAGCCCGTCCGTCTGACGCTTCCATTCCGGCGGAACGCCTGTTCCAAGCACATCAACGCTTTTGATGATACCGTGGAAATGAGCGTGCTTTGACGCGTCCATTTGCATTTTATTCCGACTGTGACAGTCCGAAAGGATACTTTGGCAAACTGTTCAATGAGCTTTCGGAGCGTCGCAGTGGGTTTTCAGTTGTATGTTCGTCTTTGCTCACGGAAATTCTGGTGAATATTGTCCGTATCAACGCCGACTTATCCGTTACATATTCGGCAGAAATTGTTTCTGCCGCCGAGAAATCAACATTTATCGTGGAGGTATACTTCCTGTATGGCTATCGGAATGCCACTCTTTCGGAGCTTGCAGGAAAGCAGAATCTTAGCATACGGCAGACACAGCGTTTTCTCTCTGAAAAGTACGGCAGGACATTTCAGCGGCTTAAGGCAACACCGCACAATTAACGGCGTGCCGCCTTTGCCGCACGCTTGCTTGCTTCTTTTCCGTCATCTTGCATAAATTTCGCTTGACAGGCGTGGTCTCCCCCTAAGGGGGGAGGTGTCACGAAGTGACAGAGGGGCTGACCGACAGACCAGCCTGCCTGTACTCAATTTATACAATCTGACGGCGCAATCCTACGACAATAATTATGCGGTATTGCCTTAAAACAGAAAGCCGTATGTCATCGGCACAGATGCTCCTGCTCAACAGCGACCGTACAATCTCCGATATTGCTGAACAGGTAGGGTATTCTTCGTCGGAACATTTTTGCACAGCATTCAGAAAACAATGCGGTATCTCGCCCGGCGAGTACCGCAAAACGAAAAACACATAAGTGCCAAGCCTGAACGTGAGGTTGATATTGATGAGGTTGTGCCGGTGGGGATATAAGACAACAGCCCTGCTATAACGGCAGGGCTGAAATGCTATTCGTTTTCGGTTAGTTTGCTCAGAAAATCCGCAGGTGAATAAACAGAAATCCCGACGGCGGTGTAATCCTTGAGATTTCTGGTTATAATGCAATCAGCACCTATTCGTTTTGCTGTTTCAATCATTACCGCATCTTCATAATCCTTGGTTTTCGTACCGAGTGCGATTTGACAGTCAACCGTAAATGTATCGGCAATATTAAAAAGCACAAACAGTTTATGTATGCACTCTTTGGTTAGGACGTCATTATGCAGGCTTCTGCGAAGAATATAGAATATATCGGTAATTGACTTGGCAGTCAGAACACCATCAAAGTGCCTGTTTGAAACGGCTAAAAACAGCTTTTGAGCGTCTGCCGAAAAAGGCTCACGGTTCTGAAGTGCGTCAATGATAACACAGGTGTCGATAACAGCGGTCATATATTTTCCAGCCTTTCGTCACGGGCTTCTTCAACAGTGACATCAGCGTGAATTACACCAAACAGCGATCTCGCTATTTCAACTCTGTCAGCATTGGGATTGGTGAGCTTTGCGACTACCTTTCCGTTTTTGGTAATAAACACATCTTCTGTTTCGGCAAGCATAAGGTATTTGCCTAAGTTCATCTTTAGTTCGGTTGCTGTAACTGACATAAAATGCACCTCCTGCTTTCATTAGTATGTGGTGTTCTATTTACATTATGCATCAATCGTTCGATTTTGTCAATGTTTTTGTGCGATTTTAGCAAGTCATCGCCCATTACGTTATAGCTTGCTTTGGAAAAGTGGGTAAAAAAAGTGGTAATGTGTGGTATAATAGGTTTGTAGCGGGCAGTTAATCTGCCCTATAAATCGGAAGATGTCGTATTGTCATCACAATGGAGGATAGAATATGCCTAGTCCGGAAAAATTCATTGAAACATTAAAACTGTTTGAAATTCAAGACGAAATAGTAGAATGGATAATACATATTAGGGCGATCTTCTCGTTTTGCACCTGCACCCCTTTTGCGAAGACCTTGCAAACGATATCTGCCGTTTGAATCTGTTAATTTATATTCAGTTTCGTATCCTTAGCCATCTCGGAATCCTCGCCATCGGAGGAGGGGATTTCAAATGCTATAACGCCGCCGGTAGGCAGCTTCACGCGGTCAAAGGAAAACTCCAGTCCCTTGCAATCATCTGCCAAAGCCTCGTTCAATACCTCCCGGTTTGCAAGTGCAGCGAAGCCTTCGCTCACTGCAAGTTCGTTCTGATTCTTTTCTGACATGATCTGTGTCCTCCTGTGAAATGTAGTAATTTGTGATTTTGCATTGCTGCGGTGCTATTCATGCACCTAAGATTTACGGATACCGACCGACACTTTTTCATAAGTGCTTACAGTATCGCCGAGCCATGTTGGGACATCTTCGCCCGTGGCTTCCCGCTGCTCCTTGATGAAGGATGCGAGAGTGTTTGCGTTGACAGTCTCCGTAACCAGGCTGCTGTATCCGTTTTCTTTCAGAGCCTGCATCATCTCGTCCTTGCGGCCGGACGCCGGGGACGCATACAGTCTGCTCTTCAGATAGAATGTACTGCCATTACGGGAAAAACGGTCGAGCTCAGCTTCTGTCATGGCATTGGAGAGCTGCTCGTCC
>CAMDZU010000153.1 GCA_945910715.1 uncultured Clostridia bacterium | reverse complement strand
AAATCAGCTTCACTTATGTTACTTTTTATTTTGGGCGGTTTTGCTGCATTCGGTGCAGTTGCCCGAGCAGCCTATGCATTTTCCTTTGCGCTTTGCCGAAATAATGGAGCTTATTGCCATAAACAGGCAGAATGCAACAATGAAAATAATCAGCACTTCAAGTCTTGTTACCATAAATGCTGCGCACCAAGCGATAATGCACTGTGTAACCGCTACCAGCGCCGCCTGCCAGCCTGAGCCAAGCTCTCTTTTGAATGCCGCAATTGCTGCAACGCAGGGAGTGTAAAGCAGGGTAAAGGTGAGGAAAGCAAAGGCGGAAATAGGAGTAAACATTGACGAAAGGGTTGAGCCAAGGTCAGCCATACTTGTTCCCGTAAGGACGGAAAGGGTGCTGACAACCGCTTCCTTTGCAGAAAAGCCTGTGATAAGGGAGGTTGAAATTCTCCAGTCGCTGAAGCCAAGGGGAGCAAACACAGGAGCAATGAACTTGCCGATTAAGGCAAGGAGAGAGTCTGCGCTGTTCTCAACCACGTTGAGATGAGCGTCAAAGGTCTGGAGAAACCATATAATAATAGTTGCAACGAAAATCACCGTAAAGGCACGCTGGAGAAAATCCTTTGCCTTGTCCCACATAAGCAGCAGCACGCTTTTTGCAGATGGAAAACGATAGTTTGGCAGTTCCATTACAAAGGGGACGGAATTGCCTTTAAAGCGTGTTTTGTTGAGGACAAGAGCGCTGATTATTCCCACCGCAATTCCCATAAGGTACAGCCCAATCATTACAAGGGCCTGATGCTCCTTGAAGAAAGCGGCGGTAAAAACGGCGTAAATTGGGATTTTAGCGGAACAGCTCATAAAAGGCGTAAGCAGCACGGTCATTTTGCGGTCACGCTCCGAGGGCAGAGTTCTTGCCGCCATAATTGCTGGAACAGAGCAGCCGAAGCCGATAAGCATTGGTACAAAGCTTTTGCCCGAAAGACCGATTTTGCGTAAAATCTTGTCCATTACAAAGGCAACTCTTGCCATATAGCCCGAATCCTCCAGTATGGACAGGAAGAAGAACAATGTAACTATTATTGGCAGGAAGGAAAGCACGCTGCCTACACCCGAGAAAATGCCGTCAATAACAAGGCTCTGAACAACGGGATTTATTCCGTAAGCGGTAAGCGCTCCGTCAACAACATTTGTGAGCCAGTCAATACCCATACTAAGCAAATCGGACAGGAACGAGCCTATCACCCCGAAGGTGAGCCAGAAAACCAGCAGCATTATAAGTATAAACAAGGGAATTGCAAGAAAACGGTTGGTAAGCACCGAGTCGATTTTAACGCTGCGGCGGTGTTCCTTGCTTTCCTGCGGCTTAATTACAGAAACGGCACATACCTTTTCAATATAGGAGTAGCGCATATCCGCAAGGGCGGCATTTCGGTCAAGACCGCTTTCGTTTTCCATTTCCACAATGGAATGTTCAATCATTTCGTATTCGTTCTGATTAAGCGCCAGCTTTTCCACAATGTCAACGTCGCCCTCAATAAGCTTTGTTGCGGCGAAACGTCTTGAAATGCCGATTTTGTCGGCGTGGTCCTCGATGAGATGTCTTACTGCGTGGATACAGCGGTGTACCGCTCCCTCGCAGAAGTCGGTTTTCTTCGGCAGAATCTTGTTTTTGGCGACATTGACTATCTGCGTTACAAGCTCGTCAATGCCCTCGTTTTTAGCCGCCGCAATAGGCACAACAGGAACGCCCAGCAAGTCGGATAAGGTAGGTATATCAATGCTGCCGCCGTTATTCCGTACCTCGTCCATCATATTCAGGGCAATTACCATAGGTATTTTCATTTCAAGCAGCTGTAAGGTTAGGTACAGATTACGCTCAATATTGGTAGCGTCAACTATGTTCAGAATAGCGTTTGGCTTTTCGTTGACGATAAAATCTCTTGTAACGATTTCCTCCGTTGAATAGGGTCGGAGGGAATATATACCCGGCAGGTCAACAACGGAGCAGTTTTTTGCGCTTCGTATCTCGCCGATTTTCTGGTCAACGGTAACGCCCGGGAAGTTGCCGACGTGCTGGTTGGAGCCTGTCAGCTGGTTGAAGAGTGTGGTTTTACCGCAATTCTGATTGCCTGCAAGTGCAAATATCATTTACTTTCGCTCTCCTTTTCAACCTCGATTTCCTTTGCGTCGTCAAGACGTATTGTAAGCTCGTAGCCACGCAGTCTTATTTCGATAGGGTCGCCCATAGGCGCAACCTTTATGATTTTGACAATAGTTCTTGGAATAAGCCCCATATCAAGGAGATGATTGCGGAGATTTCCTTTGCCGCCAACGTATGTTATTTTTGCGGATTCACCCGTTTTCAGTTCATTAAGCGTCATAACAATTTCCTTTCACATAAGAGTTAGCTTGAACTAACTTCTATAAATTAGTTTACCATTGCGGACAGAAAAAGTCAATATTTTTTTAGCGAAAAGTTCTGCACATTATAGCATATTTTTGTTCTAAATGACAGAAAATGTGAAAAAGAGCTGTGTGATTACAGCTCTTTTTGACGTTTATTCTATTATTCCAAGCCTTAATTTTGCGTTAAGTATGCGCAGTACGGAAATGTCGATATTATCCAAAGGAATTTCGCCCGAATTTACCGCTTTAACAATTGCCTTTATTTCCTCCTCACAGGAGCAGGTGTAAAGTATATCGTTTCCTGCTTTGACTGCCTTTACGGCAGTTTCGCCCTTGCTATCATCATAGTCGGGCAGCTTGCTTAAATCGTCCGTAACCGCAATTCCCGCAAAGCCAAGCTCGGTGCGGAGAATTTCGTTAACGGCAGGAGAAAGGGATGCTGGGTTTTCGCCATCCATACAGGTTACAATGTTGTGGGAAAGCATAATAAACTCAGTGCCCTTGCGAATTGCCGCCTTGAAAGGCGCAAAGTCGATTTCCTCAAAGGCTGTGTAGCTGCGGCTGTCGGTGATTATTTGTGAGGTTTCGTCCCCGTTTCCGTCATAGCCCGGGAAATATTTCACGGCAGTACCCACGTTATGTTCCTTGAAGGTAGTTACAACCGCTGAAGCAAAGTCGGCGGTGATTTGGGCGGATTGTCCCAGCGAGCGCTTGAAAAATGCGCTGTCCCTGTTGTCGACAATGTTGCAGAAAGGGGAAAGGTTAAGGTTTATTCCGAGAGAATCAAGCAATGCCGCTTTTTCTATGGAAATAGTTTCAATGTACCCGAAGCCGCCCTCGCTGTACAAATCCTGCGCCGACCAGAAGGGAACGGCTCTGAACTGTGAAAAGCGGCTGATTGAGTTCACCTCGCCGCCCTCCTCCTCGGTGGCAATAAAAAGTCCGATTGACGATTTTTCCTGCAGGGAGCTGATTTTTTCCCTGACGGTGGCTTTGCTTTCGTATTCAAAATCAGGCGCAAGCATAACCAGTCCGCCTATATGATAATCGTTTATCAGCTGCTCCGTATCTTCACGGCAGTTATTGCTGATAAGGAACATCTGCCCGATTTTTTCTTCAAGGGACATTCCTGCCAGAATTTCGTCAGCACGTCCCGAAACGGTAGCGTAAACATAATCGGGAGTATCCTCCTCAATTTCTGCGTCGGGCAACCCGTCCGAGCCAATGTCCCCCGTGATTATTTCCGCAAGGGTCAGCTTGTCGGTTTTGCTGATATTACCCATATAATACACGGTGGCAGGCTTGCTTTCCTCTATATTGCCCTTAATGGAGGTTTTGCTGCCTATTTCAAAGGAAATCTGCTCGTTATTTAATTCAAGGGTGATTCTATCGCTTTCAAGGGAAATAACCTTTCCCGTTACATTGCCGATAACCATATCGTCCGCAGAATTATTTATGTTGGGCTCAGCCGAATAATCAGCGGTTTCCGACGGCAATGATTCCGCCTTTGCACTGTTTTCGCAGGCGGTAAAGCTCAATAAAATCATCAATGTAAAAATAAAACCGAGCAGTCTTTTTTTCATTGCAAATCTCCTTAGCATTTCTTTGTATATTGTATCATTACAGCAAAAAAATGTCAATAAAAAAGACGGACTTGCATTGCAAATCCGTCTTTAATTCAGTTGCCTGCGTTATCTTACTGTGATTGTGAAAATCTTTGAAATACCGTTTGCGGAAACCTCAATCTTTGCAGTACCTGCTGAAATGCCCTTGATTACACCCTTTGATGTAACTGTAGCAACTTCCTCATCAAGTGACTCGTATTCAACAGACTTTGGTGATGGCTTAAATGTAGCGGAGATTGTGTATGTATCGCCAACGCCGATTGTTGCGGAAGACTTAGCAAGCTTGATATAAGGCTTCTTTACTGTGATCTTGCGGCTTGAAGAAATACCGCTTGAAGAAATGGCTGTGATTGTAGCAACGCCTGTTGACTTAGCTGTTACCTTACCGGAGGAAGAAACAGTAGCAACGCTTGTGTCGCTGGATACCCATGTAACTGCGTCTGTTGAGCTTGAAGGTAATGTTGTCTTGAAGGTGTATCTCTTGCCAACATATACGGAAGCCTTCTTTGTGGAGGTCTGTGCAAATGTATCGGACGGCTTGCTGGAGT
>CAMDZU010000152.1 GCA_945910715.1 uncultured Clostridia bacterium | reverse complement strand
TTTCACCAGCGCCTTTTCGTCAAGCTCGTCAAGCACTGTAATAACAGGCAGACGGCCTACAAGCTCGGGGATAATTCCATATCTCACCAGATCTTCGGGGGAAACCTGATGAAAAGCTTCGCTTAATGAGGTATCCTTTGCGCTTTTGATTTCAGCGCCGAATCCCAATGCGGAGGAATGTATTCTTGAAATAATGTTCTTTTCAATTCCCTCGAAAGCGCCGCCGCAGATAAACAGAATGTTCTTTGTGTCTATCTGGATAAATTCCTGATGAGGATGCTTTCTTCCGCCCTGTGGAGGTACGTTGGAAACCGTTCCCTCAACGATTTTGAGCAATGCCTGCTGAACACCCTCGCCGCTTACGTCACGGGTAATGGAGGTGTTCTCGGAGCGGCGTGAAATCTTGTCGATTTCGTCAATATAGATAATTCCCTTTTCGGCAGCCTCAATATCGTAATCAGCCGCCTGAATAAGCCTTAAAAGCACGTTTTCAACGTCCTCGCCCACATAACCCGCCTGTGTAAGGGTGGTTGCGTCGGCAATTGCAAAGGGTACGTTAAGTATTTTTGCCAGAGTCTGAGCCAGCATTGTTTTACCTACGCCCGTAGGTCCGAGAAGTAGCACGTTGCTCTTCTGAAGCTCCACCTCGTCGGTTTCGTCGTGCTCCAGCATTGTTCTCTTGTAATGGTTATACACCGATACGCAGAGGGTTTTCTTTGCCTCCTCCTGACCGATAATATACTCGTCAAGAACTTTTTTTATGTCGGCAGGCTTAAGCAGCTTTTCGCCTTTGCCTGAGCCCTTTTGGGAGGAGGGTCTTTCGGGAATATCCCCCTCCTCAACAAGCATGTGGTAGGATGTCATTACGCATTCGTTGCAGATTGCGCCGTTTGCGCCGTAAAGCATCTTAACTACCTGATTTTCATTTTTTCCGCAGAAACTGCAAACAAGCATTAAAAATTCCTTTCTACTTGTCCTTATCTGTTGGTTATAATCTTATCGATAAGACCGTAATTCAGCGCTTCCTGTGCTGTCATATAGTTGTCACGCTCTGTATCCTGATAAATTCTCTCAACGGTCTGACCTGTCATATCGGCAAGCATATGATTCATTTTGTCCTTGATGTGCATAATGTGCTTTGCAACAATGTCAATGTCGGTAGCCTGCGCTCTGCCTGTGCCGCCGGAGGGCTGATGAATCATTACCTCGGCATTGGGTAAGCAGTAGCGCTTGCCCTTTGTGCCTGCCGCAAGAAGGAATGCGCCCATTGAAGCCGCCATACCCATGCAGATTGTTGAAACGTCGCACTTGATATACTGCATTGTATCGTAAATAGCCATTCCGTCTGTGATTGAGCCGCCGGGACTGTTGATGTAAAGAGAAATGTCCTTATCGGGATCCTGACCCTCAAGGAAAAGCAGCTGGGCTACTACAAGGCTTGCTGTTGTTGCATTGACCTCTTCGTGGAGCATAACAATTCTGTCGTTCAATAAGCGTGAATAAATATCATAAGCACGCTCGCCCCTGCCTGTCTGTTCAATGACGGTTGGTACTAAACTCATAAAATCATTCCTTTCTCGAATTTTGTCAAAAAATCTCTTAAAAACAGTCATAGAGCTTTCATTTAGAAAGCTCCTGACTTAATAGGTTATTATTCCTCTGTCTTGTCGTCGGCGTCTGCTGCCTTCTTAGCTCTTGGCTTTGTAATCTTTGCGTTATCTCTTACAAAGTTGAAAGCCTTTTCAACCTTAAGGTCTTCCTTCAGATTTTCAGCAGGAACAATGGACTTAACCTTTTCAACGTCCATCTTATGTTCGTCAGCCATCTTCTGATACTGCTCGTTAAGCTCGTCCTCGGAAACCTCAATGCTTTCAAGCTCTGCAATCTTTTCAAGAGCAAGTCTGAGCTTAACCTGTGTTTCAGCAGGAGCCTTGAAGTTCTCCTTGAACTGGTCGATTGTAATGCCTGCGTACTTGAGGTAATCGTCAAGCTTGATGCCGTTGTATCTGTTTCTGTATTCCCAGTCACGAACCATATCGTTTACTCGGTTGTCGTACATAACCTGTGGGATTTCGCCCTCAAGGTTTTTAACGAGAGCCTCGGAAATGTCGTTGTCGATCTGATTAGCTGTGTTAAGCTCTTCCTTTTCCTCAAGCTTCTTCTTTAAGTCAGCCTTTAAAGCGTCAAGTGTGTCAAATTCGCTTACGTCCTTTGCAAACTCGTCGTCAAGAGCCGCATATTCCTTGCCCTTGATTTCGTGAATCTTGCACTTGAACACAGCAGCCTTGCCTGCAAGCTCTGCAGCGTTATAGTCCTCGGGGAATGTAACGTTTACGTCAAAGTCCTCGTCAATGGACTTGCCGACCATCTGGTCCTCAAAGCCGGGGATAAATCTGCCGCTGCCAACCTCGAGAGAGAAGTTATCAGCCTTGCCGCCCTCGAATGGAACACCATCAACAAAGCCCTCAAAGTCGAATACTGCTGTATCGCCCTTTTCAACAGGTCTGTCTGTAACGTCAATGATACGAGCGTTCTTTTCAAGAAGAGCCTTGATTTCAGCGTCAACGTCCTCATCGGTAACAGTCTTGACAACTTTCTTAATCTTTAATCCCTTGTATTCGGAAACAGTTACCTCAGGCTTAACAGTGAAGGTAGCCTTGAAGGTTACGCCCTCTTCCTTGCTTACGGAAGCGACCTCGATATTGGGCATATCAACAACATCGAGCTTTAATTCCTCGATTACGTTTGCAACTTCCTTCTGATACATACCGTTGATTGCGTCCTCGTAGAAAACGCCCTCGCCGTACATCTTCTCGATAATATTGCGTGGAGCCTTGCCCTTTCTGAAGCCGTTTACTGTAATGTTCTTTCTCTTCTTAAGGTACGCAGCCTGTACTGCTGCTTCAAATGCAGTAGCGTCAACCTTGAATTCAACCTCTACTGTATTTGCTGCTGTCTTGTTGTTTGAAATAATTTCCATTTAAAATTCCTCCGATTTTTTCAATCACTAAAAATTATAGCATATATCTAACACAATTTCCAGTGTTTTTTTGAACTTTTTTTACTTTTTTATAAGTTTCGGCGTAAAATCTACATAATCAGCCGAAATAAGCGTGTATTCAATTCCGTCAACCGACCCTTGTCTTGCAAGCTCAAAGCCTGCCCTGCCGTGAATATGACCGTAATAGCACTTTTTTATGCCGTATTTTTGCAGGATCTCCAATATATAATAGTTCTTTTCGTTGGAGAAAACAGGGGGATAGTGAATAAACGCTATAAGCTCGCCCCCAAGCTTTATTCCCTCCTGAATTGACAGATCCAGTCGGCTTGCTTCCCTGTTGAGCAGCTTTACGTCAGCCGCCTCGGTGGTGTCGTTAATCCAGCCCCTTGTGCCGCAGACGGAAACTCCCGAAACAAGATAGGAATTGTTGCTCAGAATGGAGATTTTGTCAAAGCCGCTGTCATCAAGGAAATTGTTCATTTTGGCGGCGGTTGACCACCAGTAATCGTGATTGCCCTTGAGGAAAATTTTCTTTCCCTTAAGGCGGTTATTGATAAACTCAAAATCCTTATAAGCGTGCTCCAGCTTCATTGCCCAGGAAACGTCGCCAACAACAACCACCGTATCCTCGTCGGAAACTGTTTCATTCCAGTTACGCTCCAGCTTTTCAACGTGATTGTCCCAGCCCTTGAAAATATCCATAGGCTTGTCTGTGCCAAAAGACAAATGCAGATCTCCGATTGCGTATAAGCTCAAATCCTCACCTTACTTTTTCAGAAAATCCAGAACTACCTTTGACATATCCTGCTTTTCAACAGAGCCCTTGAAGCGGATTTCCTTATCCTTTGTAGCGGCGAGAGGTGCGGGACAGGTTGTGCCCGTCAGGTCCTCAAGCTTTTCAATAAGCTCAAAATCGCCCACGCCCTCGGGATTGTGACCAAGTGCGCTGTAAACAGCCGCACCGAATTTGTATGGATTAGCCGTTGAAGCAATGACTGTCTTGGTTGTATCGCCTGTGTTCTTCTTGTAGTCCTGATAAACCTTATAAGCAACGGCTGTGTGAGTGTCCATAAGGTAGTTGTACTCGTCGAATACTTCCTTGATTGCAGCCTTTGTTTCCTCGTCGTTGCAGCAGCCTGCGCAGAACAACTCCTGTACCTTTGCCTTGACGTCGGCGGAAACCTCGTATCTGCCGCTTGTCTTCAATGCGCCGAACCACTGGTTGATAAGGTCGGTATTTTCGCCCGAAAGATGATATAAAAGACGTTCAAGGTTGCTGGAAATAAGAATATCCATTGATGGAGAAACAGTTGTGTAGAACTGTCTGTTTCTGTCGTAAACGCCTGTGTTGATAAAGTCGGTAAGAACGTTGTTTGCGTTGGAAGCGCAGATAAGCTTGTTTACGGGAATACCCATCATTTTTGCATAATAAGCGGCAAGAATATTGCCGAAGTTGCCTGTGGGAACAACAATGTTGATTGGCTCGCCGTATTCGATTTCGCCGTCCTTGATAAGCTCGGCGTAGGTTGAAACGTAGTAAACAATCTGCGGTGAAAGTCTGCCCCAGTTGATTGAGTTAGCGCTGGAGAACACAACATTCATCTTGTCAAGCTGATTTATG
>CAMDZU010000151.1 GCA_945910715.1 uncultured Clostridia bacterium | reverse complement strand
TGGTGTCGCTTTCTTCAATTATACCCTGTTTGAGCTTCAACAGCTCTCTTTTGTCATCCTGATAAGACATAATTCTCCTTTACTGTCAAGCTCTCCCTTGATTTCACTATTTTCAATTATACTCACTTTGGGTGCAATAGTCAAGGAAAATAAGGTGAAACATAATTTCATCTTGAAATTACGGGAAAATATGATATACTTATAGTATATCGAAAAAAGGACGGATAATTATGAGCAGATTTTCTTGCTGCATTGTCACCTACAACAGCGCAGACAACATAGAGCGTGCATTGCAGTCAATTTTCAGCGTTACGGAAAAGCTTGATTTCACAATGTACATTTCGGACAATAATTCAACGGACAATACTGTTGATATTGTAAAGGAAAAATTTCCGCAGGCGGTAATTATAGAAAACGGCGGCAATAAAGGCTTCGGACACGGTCACAACGCCGTCATACCGCTCCTTGACTCGGAATATCATTTTATAGTAAATCCCGACATTGTGGTTGACAAGGACGTTTTCAGCCTGTTTGCAGACTATTTTGACAGCAACGAGGACGTTGTAATGGCTGTGCCCAAATTCCTTTACGAGGACGGCAGCGAGCAGTTTACTCCCAAGCTTACTCCCACCTTAAAATATATGCTTGGCGGCAGGCTTGAGAAATTCGGAAATCCCTTTAAAAAGTGGCGTGACGAATACACCTTCCGCAACAAAAACGTTACCGAGCCTTGCGAAGTAGGCTTTTGCTCAGGCTGCTTTATCTGCATAAGGACGGAGATTTTCAAGAAAATAGGCGGCTTTGACGAGCGGTATTTCCTTTACAGCGAGGACGCAGACCTTACAAGAGAAGCAAAGTATTACGGCAAAACCATGTACAATCCCAATATTTCCGTTACTCACCTCTGGGAAAGAGCATATATGAAAAGCGGCAAATATTTTTTAATTCAGCTTAAATCAATGTTCAAGTATTTTCACAAATGGAGCAGGAGAAATTAACCATTGCAAAAATCGTCAAAAAGCACTGTTTTATTTGACTTTTTGCGCCGAACGTGATAAAATAAAATTACAAGTATTTCAGCATAGTGTACAGAAGAAGGACTAATTATGGATTACGAAATCATTACCGACTCCGCAGCTAATCTTACCTATTCACTTATCAAAAAATACGACATAAAAGTAATACCTATGAAATACTTCATTGACACAGAGGAATTTGACGCAGATATGACCTCTGACGATGATGGTTGGATAAAGGATTTTTACAGAAATCTCCGTGAAAAAAAGCAGATAACCACCTCCTGCATAAATGAGGCGGAATTTGAAAAAATGTTCACCGAGGTACTGGAAAATGGCAGGGATTTGATTTATCTTGCCTTTTCTTCGGGACTCAGCAAAACCTGCTCCATTGCACAGGACGTTGCCGAAAGGCTTAGGGAAAAATATCCCGACAGAAAAATCTACGTTGTGGATACCCTTGCGGCAAGCTTCGGACAGGGCTTACTTGTGGACTATGCGGCAAGACAGCGTGCAGAGGGCAAAACCATTGACGAGGTTTATAACTGGCAGGAAAGCAAAAAGCTGCACCTTTGCCATCAGTTTACCGTTGACGATCTGTTTTTCCTCAAAAGAGGCGGCAGAATTTCCGCTGCAACCGCCATTGCAGGCACAATGCTCGGCATAAAGCCAGTGCTTCACGTTGACAACGAGGGACATCTTATCAACATTGCCAAGGTAAGAGGCCGCAGACAGTCCCTTAACGCACTGGTTGAACGTATGGAAAAAACGGCGGTAAACCCAAAAAATCAGCGTGTTTTCATCGGACACGGGGACTGTATCGACGACGCACTTTACGTTAAAAAGCTTGTTCACGAGAAATTCGGAACAACAGACTTTGAAATAACATATATCAACCCCATTATCGGCGCACACAGCGGCCCCGGCACTCTTGCGCTGTTCTATGTGGGCACAGAAAGGTAAAATGTCAGAAAGCTATAACGACAGACTTGGTTTTCTGCGTGATAAAGCAAACAAGCTGACATTAAGCCCCGGAGTCTATCTGATGAAGGACAAAACGGGCAAAATAATCTACGTTGGCAAGGCAAAGGCACTGAAAAACCGCGTCACAACATATTTTCACAGCATAGAAAACCACAATCCCAAAACCTACAAATTAGTTTCAAATATATACGATTTTGATTTTATCGTATGCCCCAGCGAGCTTGACGCACTTGTTCTTGAAGCAAGCCTTATCAAGCTGCACAATCCCAAGTACAACATTATGCTGAAGGACGACAAGGGCTACAACTACATCAAAATCACCAAGGGAGATTTCCCAAGGCTAAGCTATTCCCTCAATACCAACGACGAAAATGCCGAATATATCGGCCCTTACACAAGTGGCTACACCGTAAAGCAGACCGTAGAGGACGCAAACAAGATTTTTATGCTGCCCTCCTGCAATAAGGTTTTCCCACGGGATTTCAAAAAGGAGCGCCCTTGTCTTAACTATCAGATAAAGCGCTGTATGGGCGTCTGCACAGGCAGGTTTTCTGCCGAGGAATACGGGAAGATTTTCAGCTCCGCCCTTGACTACATCAGAAGCGGCAGCAAGGACAGCATTGAGCGGCTGCGCCGTGAAATGGAGGAGGCAAGCGATAAGCTTGAATTTGAAAAGGCAGCAAAGCTAAGAGATCAGATAGCGGCCATTGAGCGAGCCGACCGCTCCCAGAAAATAATGTCCGACAAAACCACCGATTATGACATTGTGGCACTGGCTCAGAATATGGAGCTTACCAGCGTTGCCGTGGTAAAATATCGGGGCGGAAGGCTTATTGACAAGGAAAACTTCTATATCGGCGACGAATACGACCCCTCGCAGATGAGGTCGGATTTTCTGGTGGAATATTATTCCTCAAAGCAGACAATGCCAAAGGAAATTTATATCGACCGTGAAATAGAGGACAAGGTGCTGCTTGAAGAATATTTCCGCAGTAAATTCGGACACAAGGTTTCACTTGTCGTTCCACAAAGAGGCGAGGGTCTTAACCAGATTGTCCTTGCGCGAAACAACGCAAGCGAGTATCTGTCATTAAAAGTAGGCAGAACCGCAAAGGAAATAAACGCCCTCGAGGACCTTGCAAAGCTGCTTGGATTGCCGAAAATCCCAATGTATATTGAAAGCTACGATATATCAAATATGGGCGAGGAAACCCGTGTCGCAGGAATGATTGTTTACCGCAACGGCAGACCCTTTAAGGCAGGCTACCGCAAGTTCACCATAAAGGACGTGGTGGGGCTTAACGACTACGCCTGTATGCAGGAGGTAATCAGACGTCGGTTTCAGCATTACAAGGACGGCGACGAAAGCTTCTTCACCCTCCCCGACCTTATTCTCCTTGACGGCGGAAAGGGACACGTTTCAGCCGTGCAGGAGGTTCTTGACGAAATGGGCATTGAGGTAAGCCTTTTCGGTCTTGTAAAGGACGATAAGCACCGCACAAGAGCCATTGCAAAAGAGGGCGGCGAAATTCAGGTCAACGCAAACAAAAACCTGTTCAGCCTGCTTACCAACATTCAGGACGAGGTTCACCGCTTTTCAATTTCATTCCAAAGGCAGCAGCACAAAAAGAAGCAGTACGAGCTTGAAATCACCCGTGTAAAAGGCATAGGCGAGAAAAAAGCCCTTGCCCTGCTTAAGCATTTCAAAACAAAACAGGGTCTAAAAGAAGCCTCTGTGGAGGAGCTTGCAAGTGTTGCAAAAATCAACAAGGAAACAGCGGACAGGCTGTATTTATATATTCAGGAGATATTTTAAGTGAGAGTTATTACAGGTACGGCACGAGGAAAAAAGCTTAAAACCCTTGAGGGGACGGAAATTATCCGCCCCACCACAGACGGGGTAAAGGAAGCTATTTTCAGCGCCATTCAGTTTGAAATCGAGGGACGGACAGTCCTTGACTTATTCGCAGGCTCGGGACAGCTTGGCATTGAGGCATTAAGCAGAGGAGCAAAGGAATGTACCTTTGTGGACAGCAATATCCAGTCCATAAACATTGTTAAGGAAAATGTGAAAAACACAGGCTTTGAGAGCAATTCAAAGATTGTGAATATGCCTAACACGGCTTTTCTCCGCACAACCCTTGACACATACGACATTGCCATTTTAGACCCGCCATACGACCGAAAGCTTATTCAGAAATCCCTCCCCGCCCTTGCGGAAAAAATGTCTGATTACGGAATTATCGTATGCGAGCACGAAAGCACAACCAAGCTTCCCGAAGAGGTGGGAGAATTTAAGGTTGCGAAAATATACAAGCACGGCCGCACTTATGTAACCATTTACAGAAAGGAGCAGGCAGAAGAATGAAATTAGCAATTTATCCCGGCAGCTTCGACCCTGTTACCTACGGTCACATGGACATAATTCAGCGTGCAGCCAAGCTTTTTGATAAGGTGATTGTGCTTGTTTCGGTAAACCCAATGAAGCCGAGCTCCTTTACAATTGAGGAGCGTGTTGACTTTCTGAAGCGTGCCACAGGCAGCATTGAAAACGTTGAAATCGACAGCTACACAGGCTTGCTTATCGACTATTTCAAAATGAGAAACGCCGATGTTATTGTCAAGG
>CAMDZU010000150.1 GCA_945910715.1 uncultured Clostridia bacterium | reverse complement strand
TGCAAGATGCTCTTCAAGCTCGCTTGCCTTCGGGAAAGCAGTACCGGAAACCCGGGACAGCATCTTGTTCTTTTCGCTGCCTCTCCAGTAAGCTCCTGTGCAGCTTGTAAGCTTGACAGCCTTAACGGGAGCGGTTGTCATAAGGTGAGGACCTGCACAAAGGTCTGTGAAATCACCCTGCTTGTAGAAGGAAATAGGCTCTCCCTTGTCTGCGTGCTCCTTGCAGAGCTCAACCTTGTATGGCTCGCCCTCAGCTTCCAGCTTTGCAACCGCCTCATCGGGTGGCAGAAGGAACTGCTCTATTGCAATATTTTCCTTTGCGATTTTCTTCATCTCTGCTTCAATTTTCAGCAGCTCCTCCGGTGAAAACGGCTTTTCAACGTCGAAATCGTAATAAAAGCCGTCCTCGATTGCAGGACCGATTGCAAGCTTTACATCGGGGTAAAGTCTTTTTACAGCCTGTGCAAGTATATGAGAAGCGGTATGGCGGAATGCCTTTCTGCCGTCGGGATCCTCAAAAGTAAGAATTTCCAGCTTGCAGTCCTTATCAACAACTGTTCTTAAATCGCATACAGCGCCGTCAATTCTTGCAGCGCAGGCTGCTCTTGCAAGACCGCCGCTGATCTGGTTTGCTATATCGATAACAGACATTGGGTTTTCGATTTCCTTGACTGTATCGCCTTTAAGTGTCAGCTTAATCATTTTATGTTTCCTTTCCTTGGAGTTTAGTCCTTTATTCTGTACCACATTATATTTTACCACTTTTTTCGCCAAATGTCAATTAAACGCTGTATGTTTTTCAACAAACAGCGTTTAAATTTTATTCTTGTAGGATTTCGGTCATTTTGTCCTGCAATGCCGAATAGAAAAGCGGGAACATTGCGTCGGTTGAGCCAAGAGTAAACAGGTTTCTGTTATTGATTGCGGAAAGCTCACGTCCGTAGGTGTAAACCCATCGTCTGAACCAGCTGCCATCAAAAACAGGCTCTTCCTTTTTATGCTTTGCAAGATTCATCATGCCCTTAAGGTCATATTCAACAATGCTTTCGGGATTTGATATTCCGTATTCGGAAATAATATTGTAAAGCTGCTTTATCTGACTGTCCTTAAGGGGGAATTTCTTCATCACATTTCGCATAAATGGAATACGGACTGCAAAGGTATAGCGGAAAATATCAACCACTTCCGCAAATTTTTCCGACTCCAGCTCGCCTAACTTGCTTTTGTCATAGGGTATTCCGAGATTTGCATAGCAGTCGGGATTCATAATATCGTTAAGTCCGATTTTCATAATGTCCTTAACATTCTGATTGTAAAAAGCCTCGTCCGAAACTATGTAAATATACTTTATGGCGTTGAACATTGAACGGCTGGTTTTATCGACAGCCTCCGCAACGGATTTCAGCGTTTCCTCGTTAATCATTTATTTCCTTCCTCTGTTACACCGTAAGCACGCTTCTCAAACTCCTCTACGGGAACAGGTCTTGCGAAATAGAAGCCCTGCGCCATATTGCAGCCGAGCTTTGTGAGAAGCTGTGCCTGCTCCTCGGTTTCAATTCCCTCACTGATAGTCTTCATATTGAGGGCAACCGCAAGAGAAATAACGTGAGCGATAATATCGCAGGCACGCTGGTTTTCCTCTGCGCCCGACAGGAACTCTCTGTCGATTTTCAGCACGTCAACAGGCAGATTTTTCAGCATATTGAGAGAAGAATATCCCGTTCCGAAGTCATCAATTGAGATGTGGAAGCCGTATTCCTTAAGCTCTCTGAAAACTCTTTCCAGAACGTCAAGGTTTTCAAAAGCGGCGCTTTCCGTAATTTCAATCTCAAATATCTCCGGAGGAACACCATATCTCCTGCAAATATCCGCAAGCTTGCTTACAAAGCCTGCGTCCTGAAGATGAACTCTCGACATATTAACAGAAATGGTAAATGGCTTTCTGCCCATATTCATCCAGTGCTTCTGCTGAATACATACCTCCTCGAAAACGTACATATCAAGGCGAAGGACAAAGTGATTCTTTTCAAAAAGCGGAATAAATCTTCCCGGAGGAATAACCTTTCCGTCACGAATCCAACGTACAAGCGCCTCTGCTCCCACAATTCTGTTCTCATCGTCAAGAGAAACCTTGGGCTGATAATAAACCTTGAATTCTCTCGTTTCAAGAGCCTGCTCCATTACGTTTTCAATTTCCTTTTCCTCACGCACCTGAGCAAGCATATCTACATCAAAGAAGGAATAAGAGGACTCGGTCTTGTTCTTGACGGAACGTCTTGCAAGGTCGGCACGGTCAGCCATTTTTCTTGGGGACATATTTCTGTCCACAATCATATAAATGCCGATTGAAAGGATTATCTTGAAATCGGTTATCTGATAATCAATATCGCTGATAATATTTGATAATTTTTCAAGCAGCTCATCTTTCCTCTTGTAGGAAACAAGGAGATAAAACAGGTCGGAATTGTTCCTTGCAAATGATTCGTCATCGTTGAGATTGCGGTCGATTATACCTGCAATCTGCTTTAAAACCTTATCTCCGCCTTCGTGTCCCAGCATATCGTTTACTGCTCTGAACTTGTCAATATCAAAGGAAACCATTGCATAATTTATGCTGTGGTCAACCAGCAGAGCGGGAACAACCTGTCTGAATTTGTTCCATGTATTGAAGCCTGTTACAGGGTCAACATAGGCAAGATGCTCACTTATTTCAGTCTGCTCTTTCAGCTTCCTTATAGATTTTGTGAAATTAACCATAATTACGCCGATAAAGATAATTGAGGCTAAAATAAAGCATATTGCAAATACGGTTACATATCCCCGTACAAGGTTCGTGGTATTATTCGCATATTCATAAGGGAAGGTAACAATCACTGTTCTGTTGTCAAGGGCAGAACGGCTGTAGCCCAGCATAAATCTTCCCATGTTGGTATCGACGTATGTAAGCCCCATTGAGTCGGAAAGCTGAATATTGTTCTTGATATTGCGGCATTCCTCCGCAGAGAAATAGCCCATATCAAAAATATTGTCCCCTGTTGAGAAAATGCAGCTGTCGCCATCGGGCGAAAGAACTACCTCGCCGTTTTTGTCAATAACGCACGCTGAACATACCATATTTCCCACATTGCGGATAAACTCTGCGCTGAATTCTTCCTTGGTTACTCTTGCGGCAATGATACCTATTATATCTCCCGTGCTGTTTGTTACAGGCACATCAAAATAGATATAAATCTGCTCGTCTGTGTCGGGAAGCTCTTCATAAATAACATTTTCTCCGCCAAGAGCACGCTTGAAATACTGACCCGATACAATCCTCGGACTGACCCCATCGAGAGTATAAGCCTTTCCCTCTGCGTCTACATAAAAGATATAGTTGAAATCCCCGTCGGACCTAATTAAATTAAGAGTAGAGCTTATATCGCTATCACTCATGGTTTCAGCGTTCCTGAGGAATGTTTTCTTTTCTTCAAGCAATTCTATTTTTGTTGAAATGCTGTTGTCAACCAGCTTTCTGTTGAATTTCACCAGCTCGCCGAGGAAGGAGTCTGTCTGTTTTTCAACGGAAGTGTTAATAAGACCAACGAAAATTATGCACAGAACAACAAGTACGATTATCAGTACAGTGACAGAAACAACAGCAGAAAAAGACATTCTGTCTTCCCTTCTCTCGGGTTTCATCAGCCTCGCTCCTTCCGTAAAAATCTGAATAAACCATTACAAGTTATATTATACTATAATGTAAAAAAAATTGCAAGAGCGTTATTGTATTTTGTGTAATATTGCACAATAAATATCACAGATTTTATTTCAATAATAATAAAGCGACAGTGGTTGTCCACTGCCGCTTGGGATTACTTCATCTCAAATGACTGGCAATCCGTGCAAGGAATCTTTGTAGGGTCGCATTCGTGTGTGCCTACCTTGATTTTGTCAAGGCTGCAGTAATCAGCACTATTGCAATGATGCTTGCAGTTTTCGATTGAACATTCAATAGCTGTGTTCTTGTATTCTGTTCCCATTTTATATCGTCCTTTCGGTAACATTATTGACAATACCGCTTTTTGCGGTGCTGCAATAATATATTTGCCGCCAAATAATGATTTATAAATGGAAAATCAGACTATTTTTTCAACATCGGCCAGAGTTTCGCAGATGAAATCTGCTCCTGCCCTGACAAGCTCGTCCCTGTCGCCGTAGCCTACAAGAACGCCTACAGAGGCAATTCCAACTTCCTTTGCGCCGTCAATATCGTGATGCCTGTCCCCTACAAGGACGGCTTTCGACAAATCCTCTACGCCAAGATTTTCAAGGGAGTAGCGCAGCACCTCCGACTTCGTGTTCCGTGAAAAATCCATTGAAGCGCCGCCTATAAAGTCAAAGTACTTGTCAATGCCGAAATGCTTGAGTATTTTCTTGGAAATAATTTCGGGCTTCGAGGTGGCAAGACCGATTATTCTGCCCTTTGACTTAAGATTATCAAGGAGCTCCTCCGCTCCGTCAAGCAGACGGTTTTCCTGCCAGCCAACCCGTTCATACCGCTCTCTGTACTTATGAACAGCATTTTCAATATCATCGCCCGTCAGTCCCGCAAGCTCCTTAAAAGACCATTTCAGGGGCGGACCTATGTACTGCTTCAAT
>CAMDZU010000149.1 GCA_945910715.1 uncultured Clostridia bacterium | reverse complement strand
AGGGAAGTCAGTTTGACCCCGACGTTGCGGATATTGTAATAAAAATGATCGAGGAGGATTATTTCTCCACAGTAGTTGACGATATAAACGCAATTCCCGATATAGGCGACATTTATCACAATAAAACGGTATAATGAGAAGGCTCTCACCAGAAGTGAGAGCCTTCAGACTGTCGATAAACCGTCATCTGCGTTGTCAATTGCATCTGACGATTTCTCGACAACCTGAAAAACATTTTTTCATCAAACAGAGGCTCCCACTTCTTTCGGAAGCCTTTATTGATAAGAGAATTGCTTTATGCGTTTTTATTGTCCGTATTTCTGTACACTCTTTATGTTATAATAAGGCTGAAAGATAATAATCCGGAGGACTAGCTATGGAAATAATCATTAACCCCGAGGCCGAAAAGCTTATGGCTGAAATAAAGAACCTTAAGGAAAAGCTGCTTGCTCTTATTGAGGAAAGGGACGAGCTTATTTACCATATCTGTCCCATGATTGAGGCTAAATATGCGGAGCTTATCGGCTCTCTTGAGCTGGAAGCCCTCAATCTGGAAAACAACGTTCGTGAAATAAAACGCAAAATCGAGATAGTAAGGGCGGAGCGCAGCAAGGGCAATTCCATATCAACGGAACAGGTTGAAGCCATGGTGGAGGACGAGCTGAAAAGCTACATAGTTGCTCTGAAAATGGCGCAGCAGCAGAATGAGGAGGCAAAGAAAAGGCTGGCAGGCGATTTTCTTTCCGAAAACGAAACAAAGGAGCTTAAGGAAATTTACCGAAATATCGCAAAACAGCTCCACCCCGATTTAAACGAAAACCTTACAGACGAGCAGAGGGAGCTGTTTTTCAAGGCGGCGGAGGCTTATAAATCGGGAGATATTATGCTGATGCGTATGCTGGATGCTGCAACAAAAAGCATTGACGTTGACGCAGCGGACGAAAGCACTATGGAAAAGCTGAAAAATCAGCGTGAAAGGCTGAAGCTGAACGTGCAGACTGTTGCGGCGCTGATTGACGATATAAAGTCGGATTTCCCCTGCAATATGCGTGAAACCATAAATAACAGGGACAGGGTTAATGAAATAAGAAAAAAGCTGCAAAGGGCAACAGAGGATTACAAGGCGGTCTATAAGGAGTACGAGGATGAATACGCAGCGCTTTTTGAATGAGGAGGCTGTAAATGAACGAGCTTGCGAAAGTTGAAAAAAACAGCCTTGTAGCGGCAATCCACAGCGGCAATTTCGACGTTGAAGTGCCTTTCAGGCGGGAAATTTTTCTTTTGCACACAGGAATTGCAGGCTGTCAGTTCAGAGAAAATATCAAGGAAATTGCCGCCGAAATAAAAGAGGGGGATACACTTACGCTGAAGCGTGAGCCTGACAATGAGTACGATAAGCTGGCAATACTTGTTCTTGACCCGAAGGGAAGGATAATGGGCTATGTTCCCATGAAGGATAATAAGGTTATTGCAAGGCTTCTTGACGCAGGAAAGAATATTTATGCCATATTCGGCATAAAGCATTACGACAACAACGAGGAGCTGTCTAAGGAAGTTCTTAATAACGTGGATTTCGAGCGGAAAAACGGCGAAAGAATAACCAAAAGAAACAACTGGTTTGATTACAGAATAGATATTTTTATGAGGGATTGAGAGGCTGCATAATGAACAGAAGTGAAACGGAAGAAATGCATTCACGGCTGATGAAACGCATAGAGGGTATTGACGACTCAATATGCGAGATAATCAACAGTGATCTTTACGGCTTTGTGAAAAAGCTTGTTTATGCGGACGATTATATGTACAACCCTGAATTTGATTATTTGGATATGTGCAGCGAAATTTTCGAAATGACTGATGAAGTCTGGCCTTTGGAAGAAGAAATTCCCGATTCCCTGAGGCTTATTGTGGAGGCGGAAAACCGTCTTATAAAAACAGGGAAAATTTCCGATATTACTGACGAAAATTCCCCCACCGCAATGTGGCTTAAGCTTTTTGCAAACGTTGGCGCAGACGCAGTTTCCTGCGATAACAAAATAGAAGTGGAAGAGATTGAATGTTTCAGAAAATCCCTTTCGGACTTTCTCCGATACATAATTGCCAATCTGAAGAAAACAGATTTCGGCGATTGCTTCGATCTCAATATGGTCGTTTCTGTCGAAACAGGGGAGGAAAAAACTGAAAGCTTTTTGCCAAAGGAGGAGAAAAGGCCAACTGAAAATAAAGGCGGAAAAAAGCTTGAAGAGCTTATGAAGGAGCTTAATTCCCTTATTGGTCTTGAGGAGGTAAAGGCGGAGGTAAATTCCCTTGTAAGCCTTGTGAAAATACAGAAGCTTCGTGAGCAGCGCGGCTTAAAGCGTATTCCCGTTTCACTTCACATGGTCTTTACGGGAAATCCCGGCACAGGCAAAACCACCGTTGCAAGACTGCTGGCGAAAATATACAAGGAGCTTGGGGTGCTTTCAAAGGGCAGCTTTGTGGAAACAGACCGCTCGGGACTTGTAGGGGGATATGTGGGGCAGACCGCCATAAAAACGCAGGAAGTAATCGAGGATGCATTGGGCGGTATTCTGTTTATTGACGAGGCCTATTCCCTTACCAATGTAAAAGGCGAAAACGACTACGGCAAGGAATCCATTGATACAATAGTCAAGGCAATGGAGGACAACCGTGACGACTTAATCGTCATTGTGGCAGGCTACCCTTTGCTTATGGAGGAGTTTGTAAAGTCAAACCCGGGGCTTAGCTCCAGATTCAACAAATACCTTCATTTCAGTGACTACACCCCTGATGAGCTTAACTGTATTTTCAAAAAGCTGTGCGGCGACAATGGCTATGAATTAAGCGCAGAAGCAGAAAAAGCCGCTGCGGATTATTTCACGGAAATATACCGTAACAGAGGCGAAGGCTTCGGAAACGGCAGAGCGGTGAGAAACAAGTTTGAAAGCATTGTAACAAGGCAGGCGGTAAGGCTGTCGGAAAAAGGACAGGTTTCCGATAAGGAGCTGCTGACAATAGAAACGGAAGATATTATATAATGAAAAAATATGGCGCCCGGAGGTTGGTTTCGGGCGCTGTTTTCCGTAAATATCAGGTTTAATTGGGAAAAAGCGTTGAAATTATCCGAAAAATAGTTTATAATTTGTGTAAGGCAGATATGCAGAATATGTGAAAATCTTTAATGTTGGCTGAATGAAAGGAACTGGTAATATGAGAAAGGCGCTGTTGGCATTGCTTATTGCCGCATTTACAATAAATCTTTCCGGGTGCGGCTCCGAAAATCCCGATATCACCGAAACCTCCGCCGCAATCACAACCGAAAACGTAATCAAAGAGCCGATAAAAGAAAGCGAGTATGTATATATGACGGACGAGGAGCTGCTTGCAGACAGAGGCGAAATGCCCCCCAAGGGCTACAACACCTTGCAGGATATAACATTGATTGGTGAGGAGCTGTCGGGAGGCTCTTTCGGAATAAGACGACCCGATATGAAACAGCCCTGCAACGAAATGCCGTCAACCGCCGTTCCCGAAAGCGAGGGCACAATTGTAATACGAAACTGGAATACTACCGATTTGTCGGCTTATGTGGACAGCGGCAAAATCACGTTCTATGCAAAAAGCGACAGCGAGGGCGGAAGCTTTGAGGTAGCTGTGCAGGACTGCAACCGTGACCGCAAAGGCGACAGCGACTCGGTTATTATTTACAAAAGCACCGCCGATTACGGCAGCATTACAGCCGAATGGGGACTTATTGAAATTCCCTTTGCAGATTATTTTGAGGAAGGAAATGGCCTTGACCCCACCTGCGTGTGGACAGTTCACGTTGGAAAGGCAAAGGGCAATATCCGCATTGCGGATATGCGGATAACTTCTTCCGACAAGGAGAAAAGCGGAAGCCTTATCAAGGTAAATCAGCTTGGCTATAACGTCAATTCCGAGAAATACGCTTTGGTAAGCGGGTTTTACGAGGAGCTTGACTGCAACAGCAAGACATCGTTCAGCCTTGTGAATTCGGATAATGACGAAGTTGTTTTCAGCAATATGCTTACTCTTGCAGACGGGTATGAGGACAAATTTTCGGGCGAAACGGTATATAAAGCTGATTTCAGCGATTTCTGCGAAAGAGGCAGCTATTATATTACGGTGAACACTCCCGAAAAGGCAAGCTCCGCTGTGTTTGTTATTGATGACAGCGTATATTCGGATAAAATAGGAACGCTGTGCAAGTATTACTATTTCCAGAGAGCAAATGTTGACCTTACGGAGGAATATGCAGGAGTTTTTGCAAGAAAGGCATTGTATCCCGAGGATGAAAGCATGGTTTATCTTTCCGATAAAAGTAAAACAAGGGACGTTTCGGGAGGCTGGTTTGACGCAGGAGATTTCGGCAAATATGTTGACCCCGGCTCAACGGCAGTGGTTGATTTGCTGTGGGCATACAAGCTTTTCCCGGGCGCATTTCCCGACGGCGGCTCGGATATTCCCGAAAGCGGAAACGGTATTTCCGATCTGCTTGACGAGATAAAGGTAGAGCTTGATTTTATACTGAAAATGCAGGACGAGGACGGGGGATTTTATCACAGAGTAAATCCCGACGACGGAAGCAGAGCCATTGTAGATACCTTTTCTGCCGATGACGGCGGAAACGTAAAGGCGG
>CAMDZU010000148.1 GCA_945910715.1 uncultured Clostridia bacterium | reverse complement strand
TATTTTTTTCTCACGTCCGTGGGGGAGAGATTGGGCATTACAACGTTTGCGCCAACCTTTAACGCAAGCTCTCTGCCGTTTGGGTGAATTGTACCCAGCGCCGTTGTTGCAGGCAACAGCACCTTGGGGAGAGCCAATCGCACAAGCCCAAGCATAAACAAGGTAAGCTCCGCAGTACCTTGTTCCATTTCCGCAAAGGGAGTTGCGTGGTGAGGCACAAAGGGACCTATTCCCACCATTTCGGGCTGCAGCTTTTCCAGAAAAGCCATATCCTCCGCAAGATTTTCGGCGGTCTGATAAGGAGAGCCTACCATAAAGCCTGCCCCTGTCTGAAAGCCGATTTTTTTCAGCGTAAACAGGCAGTCCTGTCTGTGCTTGGCGGAAAGGGCAGGGGGGTGAAGCCTTGAATAATGCTCGGGATTTGCGGTTTCGTGCCTTAAAAGGTAGCGGTCTGCGCCGCTTTCGTAAAATCTGCGGTAGCTTTCCTCGCTTTTTTCTCCTATTGACAGCGTAACGGCGCAATGGGGATATTCCGCCTTAATCTCCCTTACAATGCCGCAAATCATATCATCGGTATAAAACGGGTCTTCTCCGCCTTGCAGTACAAAGGTTCTGAATCCAAGCTCATAGCCGGTTTTGCAGCAGTCCAGTATCTGCTCCTCGGAAAGTCTGTAACGCTCCGCAGCCTTGTTGCCGCATCTTATACCGCAGTAATAGCAGTCGTTTTTGCAGTAGGAGGTAAACTCGATAAGTCCTCGGAGATAAACGGCTTTCCCGTAATTTTCCTCACGGACTGCGGAGGACAGGGAGAAAAGATAGTCGGAAATCTCGCCTCGGTTTTGTATAAGCCTTGCGTATTCCTCTTTTTCAAGATGTTTTTCACGGTGTAATTTATCTGTAAGCACCCTTAATTCCTTTATTTTCATCACCTCGTTGCAAAATAAAAAAGCTGTGCCAAGGCACAGCTTTACTGTTGAATGTAAAACAAGAACGCCTTGCTTTCTCCTCAGTGTTCTTCGGAGTCAGGTTGGTATTGTATATCCGATTTTTTCAGCGTTCGGTGAAAGCAGGCTCGCACCTTACGATGTCTTAATTGAATTATATCACACTTTGCTTATCAAGTCAAGAAAAATCAGTTAAAGGTAACGTAGCTCGGGTCAGCGTCGTCGGTGATTTTAAACTCGTCAACGTAAAGGAGAGGGAATGGTCTGTCCTCGCCCTTTGGCTGATGTCCGTGAACCTGCGCCGTTACCTCCGCCCACTGTCCCTCGGTAAATTCGGGGGTCTTGTCCTGGCAAACGCAGACAAGTCCAAGGGTCTGAACGTCGTTTTCGCAGCAGGTCATTGCCTTTCTGCCGATAACGAAGCAGCGGTCGGGATTGTTTCGTGCCGCCTTTTGCAGATAGCCTCTGATTTTCACTTCCTTGCCCTCGTAGCGCTCTGTATTTTCCATAAGGTCAAGGTACCAGATACCGAAGTCCATATTGTCAATATCAATAAGCCCTGCGTCAAGGTCAAAGGGCAGCTGATCCATTGTGTCGTACATTTCGCCGTCCGGCTTTTTGAACACAACCTCCGCTCCAAGACTGAGTGACTTGACGATACGGCGCATTGACGCCTGATTCATATTTTCGGTGCAGCGGTTGAAAATGACTGTGTCCGCACGCTTGAACTGCTCGGAGAAAATCATCTTCATATTCTTGAAATAAACGTCATAGGTCATGCAGTTTACGGCAATAAGGGTCTGGGCGATTGCAAGATTGTCCTTCCACTGCATATTATAAATGGTTTCGCATTTCCACATACCGTTGTATTCAACAAAAACGGCGTCGGGACGGTGCTTTTTATATAACTCGCTGACTTTATCCGCAGTAAATTCCGCCTCCTTGAGGATATATTCTATCTCAACATAGTTATCCTCCATAAGCTGCTCGTTGTACTTTTTAGGGCCCTTTTCACAGCAGATAAGAAGTATTGTTCCTATACCCTCAAACATTCCCGCTTCAAGCACTTCCTCGATAAGAGAGGTTTTTCCGCTTTCAAGCAGACCGTTGAAGATAAATACAGGCTTTTTTCTCATAATATCGTCCTTTCCGAAAGAAAGATTTTATATAGCAATGTGCCATGTTTTTGCATGGCACATAGTTTTGATTAAAGCATAAACAGCTTTGCAAGCTTTTCCTTGTCAAGCTTTACGCCGATAACGCAAAGGCTGCCGATACAAGCGGGCTGTCCGTCACGGATTTCGAATGCTCCCGGCGTAAGGTCGTAATTCAGCCACTTTCCGTTGCTGCACTGGAGAATACCCTTTGCACGGAGGATTGTGCCGTATTCGGTGCTGTCCTTGTCAGCAAGAGCCTTGAGGATTGCTTCAAGCTCCTCCTTGGAGTATTTGCGTACCGTTTCCTTGCCCCAGCTGGTAAATACCTCGTCTGCATGGTGGTGATGTTCGTGGTCGTGACAGCCGCAGGTGCAGTTTTCGTCATGGTCGTGGTGATGATGTTCGTGGTCGTGGCCGCAGCATTCGTCATGGTCGTGGTGATGATGTTCATGGTCGTGGTCGTGCTCGCAGCATTCGTCATGGTCATGGTGATGATGCTCGTGGTCGTGTTCGCAGCATTCGCCGTGATGGTGATGATGTTCGTGGTGCGCTTCCTCTTCGCTTTCCTTGATAAGAGCGGCAACAGCAGAGCTATGCTCGTCCATTGCGGCAAGAATCTGCTTGCCCGTAAGCTCGTCCCATGGAGTTGCAATAATGAACGCATTTGGGTTGGTTTCCTTGATTTTTGCAATGCAGGAATCCGCCTCTGTCTGGTCGATAAGCTGAACTCGGCTTAAAATAATTGTGCCTGCGTTTTCAATCTGATTAACGAAAAACTCGCTGAAATTCTCAAAATACATATCAAAGTTTTCAGCGTTAACAACGTCAACAAGGCTGTTTATTTCAAGGTCGCATTCTTCCTTTGCCTTTTCAACGGCTGTTACAACGTCGGACAGCTTGCCTACGCCCGATGGCTCGATAATAATTCTGTCGGGGTTATAGGTGTTCTGCACTTCCTTGAGCGCCTTGCCAAAATCGCCTACAAGAGAACAGCAGATACAGCCCGAATTCATTTCACGGGTCTGTATTCCCGTTTCCTTTAAGAAGCCGCCATCAATGCCTATTTCTCCGAATTCGTTTTCGATAATAACGATTTTATTCTTGTCATAACCGTCGGAGAGAAGCTTTTTTATAAGAGTTGTTTTTCCTGCTCCAAGAAAGCCTGAAAAAATATCTACCTTTGTCATTTATATCGTCCCTTTCTTTTACAATAATAGTATTATTATACTATACTAAATACAAGTATAGTCACATTTTTTGCGTTTGTCAATAGATATGGTTGACATTCTTGAAAAAATGGATATAATTAGTATAGTATTACAATACGAAAGGAATAAAAATTATGAGCGAATGTTCACATGATTGCTCCAGCTGCTCAAGCAGCTGCAGCGAGCGCAAGGAAAAACAGGATTTCAGAGAAAAGCCCCATGAGCTTTCCAGAATAAACAAGGTTATTGCTGTTGTAAGCGGCAAGGGCGGCGTAGGAAAGTCGCTGGTAACGTCAATGCTGGCGGTGCAGATGAGCAGAAAGGGCTTTCACACGGCAATACTTGACGCTGATATTACAGGACCCTCTATTCCGAAGGCTTTCGGCGTTCACGAAAGAGCAAAGGGCATCGACGGAGGAATTATCCCCTGCAGAACAAAAACAGGCATTGACATTATGTCCCTTAACCTGCTGGTGGAAAATGAAACCGACCCTGTGGTATGGAGAGGGCCAATTATTGCAGGCACGGTAAAGCAGTTCTGGACTGATGTTATCTGGGATAAGGTTGACTATATGTTTGTGGATATGCCTCCGGGAACAGGGGACGTTCCGCTGACCGTTTTCCAGTCCCTGCCCATTGACGGAATCGTGGTTGTAACATCTCCTCAGGAGCTTGTTTCAATGATTGTGGGCAAGGCTGTCAAAATGGCGAGAATGATGGATATTCCAATCCTCGGCATTGTTGAAAATATGAGCTATGTAAAATGTCCCGACTGCGGAAAAGAGCTTCACATTTTCGGCGAGAGCAAGCTTGACGAGGTTGCAAAGGAATACGGCATTGAGGTAACGGACCGAATCCCAATTAACCCTGAAATTGCAGGAGCGGTGGATAAGGGTGAAATTGAATTTGTCAAGGACGAAATACTTCAGAATAACATTGCTAAAATAAGCAGTCTGTAAAAAACAATCACCTTTGATGTATCATCAAGGGTGATTTTTCTTTATAGAATCTTTTCCGCAAAATAAATCAATCCTGCGGTGTAATCGGCGGTCAGATCGCTTTTGTACACAAATTCGGGCAGGTGCTGAGGCAGAATATATTCCGAGCAGACAGCCTTTATCCGAGCAATATTTTCCTTGGTAAAGCGCTCTCCCGTAAGCACGATTACAATGGGATTTATCACAGAAACAAGGGTGATAATGCGCATTGCGGCGGTTCTGATAAAGCTCTCCTCGTCCTTGAGCCTTTCAAGCTGCATTTCGGGAGAAATTCCCTCCGCAGCTTCCATCTGCACCATATCTCCCGCAAAGCCCGAAAAGCCCTGTATAATGTTTCCGTTGCACACCGAGCCTGA
>CAMDZU010000147.1 GCA_945910715.1 uncultured Clostridia bacterium | reverse complement strand
AAGAAAAAATCTCCCCCAAAAGTGAGTAATTTACACAACAAAATCCTCGAAAAAGTGTGCTCTGTGGAATTGCTTAGCAATTCCACTCTTGGCACGTTTTTCGACAGACTGAGCCCTCCCGTAAATTATCACGGGAGGGCTAACTTGTTTAAATTAACTTAAAGCGTAATTGTAATAAGGGTGCTTGATGTGAATGCGCTTCCGCCTGCGCTGTTGAATGCACGGACAAGAAGCTTATAGGTCTTGCCCTTTGTGGGAGTAAAGGTGTAGGAGGTTGATGATGTAGCCTTAAGCTTGGTGTAGCTGCCGTTCTCATAGTTGTAAACAGAATATGAGGTAGCAGTTGCTACTGCATTCCACGAAAGGGTTACTTTACCGTTTGAAATAGATAAGGATACGGAAGGAGCAGCAGGAACGGAAGTAACCGACGACTTTGGAGTTACCGTTACAAGGTCGGCTGTGGTAAATGCGCTGCCGCCTGCGTCGTTGAAGGCACGGACAAGGAATTTATAAGCCTTGCCGTTGGTAAGACCGCTTACAGTGTAGGTTGTGTTGCTTGTAGTAGCAACCTTGCCGTAGCTGCCGTTTTCGTACTTGTAAACAGCGTAAAGCGTTGCACCGCTTACGGAGTTCCATTTGAGAACAGCCTTTCCGTCACCTGCCGCTGCGGTTACGGCTGGCTTTGCGGGAACAGAAGCCTTCGGAGTTACCGTTACAAGGTCGGCTGTGGTAAATGCGCTGCCGCCTGCGTCGTTGAAGGCACGGACAAGGAATTTATAAGCCTTGCCGTTGGTAAGACCGCTTACAGTGTAGGTTGTGTTGCTTGTAGTAGCAACCTTGCCGTAGCTGCCGTTTTCGTACTTGTAAACAGCGTAAAGCGTTGCACCGCTTACGGAGTTCCATTTGAGAACAGCCTTTCCGTCACCTGCCGCTGCGGTTACGGCTGGCTTTGCGGGAACGGAAGCCGAGGTCAGAGTTACCTTAACGTGGTCAGCAGATGTAAAGGCGCTTCCGCCTGCGTCGTTGAAAGCACGGACAAGGAAATAATATGTCTTGCCGTTGGTAAGTCCCGTTGCCTTGTAGCTTGTGGAGGTTGTGCTGGTAAGCTTTGTATAGGTGCTGTTTTCATATTTGTAAACAGTATATGAGGTTGCGCCTGAAACCGCTTTCCAAGAAAGTGTTGCAGAGGCGTTTCCTGCCGTTGCAGTAACAACAGGCTTTGCAGGAACATCGTATGCGTTGACAACGTCCGTTGTGCCGTTAATAGGCGAATGTGACTTGACATTGTAGCCTCTTACAAGGAACTTTGCCGTTTTGTCCGAAGGGTAGGAAAGCTTTGCGGAGGTGCTTGTGGTTTCGCCCATAAATACCCATGAGCCGCCGTTTGTGCTTACGAAGATCTTGTAGCCCATTGCATTGGGAACGGAAGTCCAGGAAAGGGTGATGCTGTCCGAAGCTCTTGTGGCTGAAACCATGGGGCTCTGAGTAATTGCGTTCAGCTCGGTTGTGTAGGGCTTGAAGGTGTAGCCGTTGCTTACAGCCCAGTTCTGTGCAGCAGAGCCGCTTTTTGAGTGAACGTTTGTTACGGAAGAGAAGGCTGTGTTTGAAATCTTTACCGTATGGTCGGAAACATAAACGTCAGCAGGGCTGCTGTTCTTGAATTCGTTGCTGTTGAGTATTTCGAGATAGTCGGGTAAAAGGACCTTTCTGAGGCTTGTAAAGCCTGTAAAGGAGGTTGAGTTAAGGAAGCTCAGCGTATCGGGAAGCTCAAGGTACTTAACGTTTGAAGCTGTGCCGCTGAAGGGAGCTCCGTTGAAATATCTTATGTACTTGCCGTTCAGTCTTTCGGGAACGGAAAGCACGGTTGCGTTGCCGCTGTAACCTGTTACGGTAGCGCTTACGCCCTTGTAGGTGTAGCTGTAAACGCCTCCCGTGCCGCTGCCCGAGGGAACCGTGTAGTTGGTACTGCTGATTTCAGGCAGGTCGTAAAGATAATTTACGCCTGTGTTGTTTGGGGTCAGCGTAATATGGCTGGTGCTGTCGTTTTCAAACTGGCTCTTGCAGATACCAAACCAGCGGTACTGATTGATGGTATTTTCCTTTGTATTTTCGTCCCATGTGGAGTCAACATAGTAATACTTTCCGTCGTCCAGCTTTACAAGGCTGAAGGCATGGTCAAGGCTGACAACATAAACGTTGTCAATGCCGAGATAGTTAAGCAGAAGCTGATATGTCTTTGCAAAGCTTTCGCATACGCCGCCCTGCATATCCTTGTCGATTGTACCTATGATGTTGTGAGAGGTGGTAGAATCGGAGGGAGTTCCGTCGTCGTTAAAGAGGTAATCGTTTCTGTAAATAAGGGTGTCGTGAACTGCCATTGCCTTTTCTGCAACGGTTGAGTAATTTGCGGCTATGGCGGCATATTCCTTTACCGCATTGTCGATTACGTTATTGCAGCGTTTCCTTTCGGCATAGGTAAGATATTCGTCATATACGTTCATCTGGAGGGAATAAATAATATTTGTGCCGGTATAATAGCTGTAATAAACTTGGTTTTCCAGCCAGTAATACTGGGGGTTGTCATGGCGGAAGTTGAAATAAACCGCTACTGCGTCATTAATGCTCAAATTCAAGTCGTTGAGAACAATCTCGTCAAAGGTTTTGCCGCTAAGGTCGGACTCGCAGGTTTCAAAGGTTTTGCAGGACTTAAGCATACGGTTGTACGCCTCTTGTTTTAAAGAGCCGTTTTCCTTGTCTGCAAAATCGTTGTAGGCATAGCGTGTATAAAGCTTGTCTGTGCTCTTGGGAGCGGCGTCAACGCTGTATGACAGGTTGCTTTCCTGAACAAAGGGTACGCTCTCCTCATAAGGAGTTCCTATGGCAATATATTCCTGTCTTCCCCCTGAAGCCACGACCGGTGCAGGCTCATCTGCAAAGGACGTTACAGCAAGAGGTATAGCCGCAGCGGCAGCTATAACAAGACCTATTATTGCGGATAATAGTTTCTTCATTGGTATCTTCCTTTCCCATAATTATTGTATTTTTTATAATATCATATATATAATTATATTTCAATCATATAAAAAACAAACGGGGTTTTTGTAGTTTATTCCCTTGCTTTATGGTTTTGCTTGCAATTTTCTGTGAAATGTGCAATAATATTACTGATCAGACAATATGAAGATATTCCCTCTATGGGATTTTGCAATACGAAAGGACACACAATGGCACAGTTTCTCAGCTTTAAGGGCGATTATACAGGGCTTACAACCGAAACGGCGGAGGAAAGCCTCGGAATGTACGGCTTCAACTCTGACAGCAGGCTGGAGGAGGACGGAAAGGGCTTCAAGCCTGCAGGCGCAGTTTTCAACATAAGGACGATTCTGTTTATCATAGCGGCGGCGATATACATTCTTTCGGGGAATATCCTTGAGGGAATTATGATGGTATTGCTGACGGGAGCGTACATTTTCCTTGAAATTTTCAAGGGCATAAAAAGCGACCGTGCGCTTTACGAGCACAAGCGCTCAACCGCAATGAAATTCCGTGTTATAAGAAACGGGGAGCTTGTTCTTATACGCAGGGAATACCTTGTTCCCGACGATATAATCATACTTCAGGGGGGCGAAAACGTTCCTGCGGACGCTCATATACTGGAGCAAACCGACGTTTCCTGCGACGAAAGCCTGTTTTCGGGGGACAAGACCCCTGCCTGCAAAATGGCAGGAGCGGACAGCTCGGACAAGCAGCTTAAATCCTCCTGCGTATATAAGGGCACAAGGCTCCTTTCGGGCTGTCTTATAGCAAGAGTTTTTGCAACGGGAGAGGATACCCTTAAGCACAAGACCTTCGGGGAGGTAAAGACGGAGGAAGTATATTACACCAGCTTTGAGCGTATAATAAACAAGGTAATGCCTGTACTGTACATACTTTCGGCGGTATTTTTAGCAATGTTTGCGGTGCTGGGCTTCCTTGGCACAGACCTTGCAAACCCCGATATTGCGAAAATACTTATGCAGGCGGTAAATCCTGCGGTTGCTTTTGCGCTGGTGTTTATTCCTGCGTCAACGGCGTCTTTGGTGCGTATTTATTATATTCACGGAGTTTACGACCTTGCCGCAAAACATTCGGTGGTAAAGGACGTTCACGTTATCGAGAAAATGAATGCAATAACCTGTATCTGCATTGACAAGGCGGGCACAATAACGAAAAACCACCTTGAAATATCGGGCGAAAGCTCCAAAAACACCGAGCTTATGACCAATATTGCGGTGCTTGCCTGCGATACCGTTCCCACAAGCAGCATTGACAAGGCGATTATGCTGGGAGCGGCTTTCAAGCAGATTGACGTAAAGGAGCTTCAGCAGAATGAGCTGCTCCGTGCTTATCCCTTCAGCGAAAAGGACAAGATTGCAGGCAATCTGTGGGATGTAAACGGCTCTCGTCTGCTTTGCATAAAGGGCTCTCCCGAAAGCGTTTTCACCCTGTGCGACCTTTCCCCCGAAAATCTCTACAAGGCGCAGAAAAAGCAGTCGGACTACTCCATGCAGGGTAATCAGGTAATTGCGGTTGCGGTGGCTCATTTAAGGGAGGACGAGGAAATACCCGAAACCATTTACGGCCCCACATACAGCTATCTCGGACTTATTGCCTTTAACAACAAAACCAAGGACAC
>CAMDZU010000146.1 GCA_945910715.1 uncultured Clostridia bacterium | reverse complement strand
TTTCAACATATATTCCCGTTGCCTTTGCGTGTTCCTCGTCGAACTTTTCAACGCCCTTTACAGCCTTTGTGCTGTCGTAAATCATAAATGGAACAGGGGCATTTGTGTGAGTTTTAAGCTCTAAGGGAGTGGGGTGGTCGGGGCAGATAAGCACCTTTAAATCCTCGCCTGCAAATTCGTTGAGGATAGGTCCGAGGATTTTTTCATCAATAAGCTCAATGGACTTAACCTTGTTAGCAACCTCGAAACGGTGTCCGCATTCATCGGGTGCTTCAACGTGAATGTACACGAAGTCGTTGCCATTGCGGAGAGCCTTTATTGCAGCCTCAGCCTTTCCGCTGAAATTGGTGTCTATGTAGCCTGTTGCGCCGGGAACATTGATTACCTCCATACCTGTGAACTTGCCGATACCCTTGAGCAAATCGACAGCGGAAATCATAGCGCCCTTCAAGCCGTATTTTTCTGTGAAAGGCATTAAATTCTTGCGAACGCCCTCGCCCCAGAACCAAATGCTGTTTGCAGGATTTTTGCCCTCTGCAATACGCTTTTTGTTTATTGGGTGATCCTTAAGCAAATCGTAGGACTTCTTCATCATTTCGAGAAGCTCCCTGCCGTTTTCGTTTACGCCAAGGTATTCCGTGATTTTTCTGCCCGAAATGTCGTGAGGAGGAGTAAGGGTGCCTATATCGGTAGTACCGTGATCCCAGATAAGGCAGTGACGGTAGCTTACGCCGCTGTAAAAGCTGTACTTTTCATTGCCGAGCTTTGACTGGATAAACTTGATAAGCTCCGCCGCTTCTGCTGTGGAAATATCGCCTGCACAGTAGTCAACCATGGTCTTGTCCTCATAGTCCGGCTCGTCGGACAGGGTAACAAGGTTTGTGCGGAAAGAAACGTCTGTTGGCTTCATATCAATGCCTATACTGCCTGCCTCCAAGGGGGAGCGTCCCGAATAGTAAATTTCTGGGTCGTAGCCCAGAACTGAAAGGTTTGCAACATCGCTGCCGGGCTTAAGCTTGTCGATAACTGTCTTAACCATTCCAACCTCGGAAACCTTTGCAAGCTTGTCCATATTTTTCTTATCGGCAACGCCCATTGGGGTGCTGTTCTGCAAATCGGCTCTTGGCAGATCTGCCATACCGTCGCAGAGTAAAACTACATACTTCATTTTAATTTCCTTCCTTTTGCTTAAGATATATCAGCTTGTCGCTGTAATATTTATCCTTGAACCATACCTCTTTTACAGTAAATTCCCTGCCGTCAAGGTATGATAAGATGCCGCCTTCGGTGGTGAACGAGAATTTCAGTTTATAGCTGTAAAGGGCCTGATATTTGTAGCCCCATTCTTTGTTTATCCTGTTCTGTCCGTATTTTCCGTCGCCCATAAGCGGGTGTCCTATATAGGCAAAATGGGCCCTTATCTGATGAGTTCTTCCCGTAAGCAGATCCACCTCAACAAGGCTGAATCCGCCGCAGGAATCGAGCACTTTGTATTTTGTTTTTATGGTGCGGTTTACGGCTGTTTTCCTGTCTGAAACAACCACCGTATTTTCCTCCGCCCGCTTTTCAAGATAAGCGGTCATTGTGTCTGCTTTTTTGGGTGGCTCTCCCAAAACAACGCAGAGATACAATTTCACCAGCTCACGGTCACGGATTTTCTGATTGAGAATACGCAGGCTTTCCGCATTTTTGGCTGCTATAACAATGCCTCCTGTGTTTCTGTCAATGCGGTTGCAAAGGCTTGGAACAAAGCTTTGCTCGTCTTCGGGGTCGTATTCGCCTTTATCGTAAAGGTAGTGCTTAATGCGGTTTATCAGCGTATCAACCGTATTGTCATTGTCCTCGTGGACTACCATTCCCGGCTTTTTGTCAACAAGTAGAATGTTTTCGTCCTCGTAAACAATATCAAGCTCCGTTGGCACAGTAAGAAAATCATTTTCCGAAAAGGCTTTCTTTTCCTCCAGAAATTCGTCGTTGATATAAAGCTGTATTTTGTCCTTTTCGCAAAGCTTGTAGTTGGTTTCAGTGCGCTTGTTGTCAACCTTTATGCGCTTTTTCCGCACCGCCTTGCAGATAAAGCCCTGACTTAAAAGAGGGAATACCTTGCACAGAAAACGGTCAAGGCGCTGTCCCGAATCGTTTTTGCCGACAATAATTTCTTTCATTTCTGTATTCTTGTAAAGCCGTAGCTTTCAAAATGGGCTACTGCCTTAAGGAAAAACTCGTTTGAGTTGGAGCAGGAGTCCCCAATGCGCTCAAGCTCACGCTTTGCGTCAGCCCACTTATTCTGAGCAATTTCGCTGTCCTCGCCCGAAAACCAAAGCTGATTTGTCCAGGTGCCGAACTGTAAATTTATAATGTAGGTCTTTTTAGCCATTCAGCTTTCCGCCTTTCGCACCGCCTAATTTTCCGCCAAAGGAAGCGCCGTTCAGAATATTTGTTTCAAAGGAGAAGGTGAGCGCCTTTTCCTCACGCTGTCTTTTAAGCGCAAGTGAAACCATTCTGTCAAGCAGCTCGGGATATTTCACGCCCACAGGCTCCCACAGATAAAAGGCAAGACTTCCGGGGATTGTGTTTATTTCGTTGAGGTAAACCTTGCCGCTGTCCAAATCAATCATAAAGTCAATTCGTGAAACGCCGCTGCAGCCAAGGCACTTGAACGCCTTAACCGCCATTGTGCGGATTTCTTCCCTTGTTTCGAGGGAAATTTCGGCGGGAATTTTTCTTTTGAGAGAGGACATTCCCGACTTGCCATTGCCGCCGCTTGAATATTTTTCTTCATAGGTTAAAATTTCATCGTAGCTTACAGGCTCTTCACATTCGCTTGCTTCCGCTTCCTCATAGTCGCCGCAGACGGAGCAGTTTATTTCCTTTAAATTCATAATTGCGTGTTCAACAAGTACCTTGTTTGCAAACTGGAAAGCATATTCCATTGCTTCTTCCAGCTCCTCACTGTTTCTTGCAATTTTAATGCCCACGCTGGAGCCTAAGTTAATAGGCTTTACAATCATTGGATAGCCGATTTTGCTTTCAAGAGCTGCTTTTGTTTCGGCAATATTTGCCGTATATTCCTTTACTGTAACGATTTTGCAGTCAAGGACAGGAATATCGTTGTCCTTAAGCACAGCCTTCATAACGTACTTATCCATTCCCACCGCCGAGGAAACCACGTCGCAGCCAACGTATGGAACGCCCAGCGTATGAAGATAGCCCTGAAGCGTGCCGTCCTCAACGTTTGTGCCGTGAACAATGGGGAATGCAACGTCAATTGTGTTAATGAGATTTTCTCCGAACTTTTTCATTGGATAGCGCATAATGTTCAGCTTGCCGTTTTCACTGACAAGAATAACACGCTGACTTTTTTTCAGCAATGCGGGAATGTTGGAATATTCGGTGATTTCGCCTATTCCGTCCCCACAGTACATTTGGCCGCTTTTAGTGATATAAACAGGGATAATCTCGTATTTTTCCTTGTTGAAGGAATTGCAAGCCTGAAGTGCGGAAATCACAGAAACCTCGTGTTCAACGCTGTTTCCGCCGAATAGAACGCCTACTTTGATTTTCATATAATACCTCTCAATAGTTGTCGGGCAGGTCGTTTTCAAGGAGAACTATTTTCTTTCTGCCCTCTGTTTTTATGCTGTCAACAACGGCAAGACCATCGTTTAAGGATTTAACAACGCTTATTTTTTCCTCGGGATAGCCTGCTTCAAGCAGTCCCTCCTTAATCGGCACAGCCTGCTTTTCGCCTACAAGAATACAGTAATCAGCCGCTTCCGCCGCCTGTCTTCCGAAATTCTTGTTAAGCTCAAATTCCTTTTCACCAAGCTCAATCATACCAGGTGTAACAAGAACCTTCATACCGTCGAAAACCTTTAGTGTATCAAGAGCTGCCTTTGCGCCGCTGGGGTTTGAGTTGAATGCGTCGTCGATAATTGTGGTTGCTCCTCTGTCGATAATCTGCAATCTGTGGGGAACACATTCAAGGCGCTTAACCGGCATTACAAGCTCGTTCATTGGTATTCCCATTTTGTTTGCAACTGCAATTGCGCCTACAATATTCTGCACGTTATGTTCGCCGATAAGCCTTGTTGTGAAGCAGGTCCGGTCCTCGCCGTGATGAACGGTAAAGGCTGTTCCCTTTGCGGAAACGCTGATTTCATCGGCATAGTATTCCTTGCCGTCCCCTGCGCCAATGCCGTAGCCTATGCGGTTTTTGTCGGTGGGGTGATTTCTGATGTATTCGTTATCGTAATTCAGAAAGGTCATTCCGTCTGTGATGCAGTCGGAAATTTCAAACTTTGTCTTGATGATGTTGTCAAGAGATTTGAAGGTTTCAAGGTGCTGGGGTCCGATTGAGGTTATAACGGAATGTCTTGGGTGAACAATGTCGCAGATTTCCTTGATTTCACCTACGCCCTTTGCGCCCATTTCACAGATAAATATATCGTAGGTTGCGTTAAGAGAGCCTCTCACGGTCTTTACAACGCCCATTGTTGTATTGTAGCTTTCTGGGGTCATAAGCACGTTGTACCTTGCGGAAAGGAGTTTTTGCAGATAGAACTTGGTTGATGTCTTGCCGTAGCTGCCTGTAATGCCGATTACGTTAAGGTCGGGCAGCTCGCTGATAATGCGTTTTGCGTCATTGATGTAGTGGTTGTTTATGCCTTTTTCAATG
>CAMDZU010000145.1 GCA_945910715.1 uncultured Clostridia bacterium | reverse complement strand
GGTAACGCCTACGCTGTGGTAAATCGGCTTCATCCAGCTTGTATCACGCTTTGCAAGGTAATCGTTAAAGGTGAGAATATGCACTCTCTGCCCCGAAACAGCCTTTGCGCAGGCGGCAAAAGCAGCGGCTAAGGTTTTGCCCTCGCCGGTTGCCATTTCAACGATTTTGCCGTTATAAAGAGCGTTTGCCGCCCTTAGCTGCTCATCGAAAGGGGTAATGCCGAGTGTTTCCTCTGTGGCTTTAAAGCAGGCGGCAAAGGTATAAAGGGGTATTTCGTCAGTCAGCGCCGCCCTCATTTTATCGCAAAGAGCAGACAGGCTGTATTCCTTTGCAAGCTTTTTTATTTCTGAAATTTTTTCGTTTATATTTTCTGCCATATTATGACTTGCCTTTCATATAATTGTATAGGGCAACGCTGCACAAAGATTTTGAGCATATCGCCATAGGTACATAATACCACAAACCTTGTCCAAAAGCAATATTTTCCCCTTTTTACCGCAAATTTTGCATTTCCTATTGAAATTATTCCGAAAATGTGCGAAAATATAAGATAGCGCTATGACAAACTAACCGAAAGGAAAACATATATGGATACATCAGCAATTATACTTGCCGCAGGGGACGGCAAAAGAATGAAATCATCAAAGCCAAAGGTGCTTATGGAGGTGCTTTCCGAGCCAATGCTTGGCTGGGTGCTGGACAGCGCCGAAAAGGCGGGAATTGAAAATATCGGCGTTGTTATCGGCAGCGGCGCAGAGCTTGTTTCCGATTATCTCAACAAGAGAGGCGAATACAAGACCTTTCTGCAAACAGAGCGCAAGGGCACTGCTCATGCGGTAATGCAGGCGGCGGAGATTTATAATAATGCCGAAAACGTTCTTGTACTTTGCGGCGACGCTCCCTTTATGGACGCTGAAACCATTTCAGCCGCTCTTGCCTTTCATAAAGCAAGCGGCAGCAGCGTTACGGTAATTACCGCCAAAATAGACAATCCCACAGGCTACGGCAGAATTGTAAGAGGGGCTGACGGGGAGCTGCTTTCAATAGTTGAGCAAAAGGACTGCACTCCCGAGCAGGCACAGATAAAGGAAATAAATTCGGGGGCTTACTGGTTTAAGGGAAAAGCCCTTGCAGAGGCACTTCCAAAGGTAACTCCCCTTAACGCAAGCGGAGAGCTTTACCTTACGGACACGGTTTCAATTATCAGGGAAATGGGCTGCAGGGCAGGGGCTTTTACCGCAGAAAATCCCGAAATCGTCCTTGGAGCAAACAGCAGAAAAAATCTCCTTGACCTTAACACAAGGGCAAGAATGAATATTATCGAAAAGCACCTTGACAACGGAGTGGAATTTCCCTGTACAGACGGAATTATTATCGGCAAGGACGTTGTTATAGGGCAGGACACGGTAATTCTCCCCAATACCATAATCGGCGGCAAAACCTTAATCGGAAAGGGCTGCAGAATAGGCCCAAACTCGCTTATTGAAAACTGCACCATAGGGGACAATAACCAGCTTAACAACGTGCAGGCTTTTGATTCCGTTACGGAAAATAATGTAAAGGCAGGTCCTTTCGTTCAGCTAAGACCGAATACCCATCTTCACGAGGGAGTAAAAATCGGGGACTTTGTGGAGCTGAAAAACGCTGAAATCGGCATAAATACCTGCGTTGCACACCTTACCTATCTTGGGGACTGCACCGTTGGCAGAGGGGTAAATTTCGGCTGCGGCTGCGTTACCGCAAACTATGACGGAATAAACAAGTACCACATAAATGTAGGGGATTATGCCTTTATCGGCTGCAACACCAACCTTGTCGCTCCCGTAAACGTAGGTGAAAACGCAACCACGGGAGCAGGCTCCACAATCACAAGGGACGTTCCTCCCGACAGCCTTGTAATCGAGCGTGCGGAAACAAGGGTAATCGAAAACTGGGAGAAAAACAAGCAGCATAAGAAAAAATAAGGCATTTTAAAAGGAGCAATTATGGAAGAAACGATGATAACAGAGCCTCGGAGCCTTGTTCCCGAATATAAGCGCACCTGCTTCAGACTGGGGTTTTTCTTTGCGGTAATGCTGCTGCTCAGAGCCTTTGGGTCGGCGGCAATTCAGCTTATCTACGACTATGTGCAGATTGCGGACGCAACTCTTTTGTTTGTTCTGCGGTTTGTGGTTTCCACATTGTTTTTGCAGTTTGCGCCCTGCTTTATCGGAGCGGCAATGTTAGGCTTTTTCAAAAGGGATAAGCTTAAAATGCTGTACGCAAAGCCAAAGCATTTCGCAAAGGCGGTGGGAAATTTTCCTGCAATTTACGGTATGGGAATGTTTGTGAACATTCTTACCATTGTTATTTCATATATTATAACCGCCAATACGGATCTGGGGGAATCCTTCAATACCGCCAACGCAGCCCTTACTCCGCCCAATTTCCCCTCGGCGTTGTTCCGTATGTTCGTGCTGGTGGTGGTTGCGCCCATAACGGAGGAATTTGTGTTCAGAGGGGTGGTTTTCCACGCTCTCAAGCCTTACGGAAACGGTATTGCCATACTTGTAAGCGGCATTTCCTTCGGCATTTTCCACGGCAATTTCTCGCAGCTTTTCTACACCGCAGTTTTAGGAATCTGCCTTGCCTATATAACCTACGCAACCGGCTCGATTTTCGCCTCAACGGTAATTCACGCAATGGTAAACAGCATTTCGGGCTTTATCCTTATGTTTATGTCAACGGACGCTGTGCAGAAATATGCCCTTTCGGGACTTAACGAAAGCGAAATCCCTCCAGAAGACGGAATTGTTGTTACCGTATTCGCAATTTTTGTTATAACAGCGTTGATTATTGCGGCGGTGGGAGTTATTCTTGCGGTAATCAAAATAAAGAGAATAAAGCGGTACAAAATAACTCCCGTATGGAACGAAATCAGCGGAGGAAAAAAGGCGCTGATTTTCATAAGCAGAGTGCCTGTTATAATCTCTCTGCTGCTTGCAATGGACGCATTCCTGTTTGGTTTCATTGCCTATGGAATTTACAGCTTATTCAGCTGACGGAGGTAACGTGAACGAAAATATCAACATTAACGCTGAGCTTGTAACCGACAGCTATGATAAAAAGAAAGCCCTTGAGGATTACAAGGGCTTTTGCCGCAAAATCGGCGGCGCAGTCTGCCTGATGGGGCTTAACGACATTGTGGTTTCGGTGCTGCTGGTTTATATAATGGCTTTTCTCGGGCTGGGACGGCTTGCGTCAATAAACGATACCTTTGCTTATGGGGCAAAATGGCTGCTTAACGACGTATGCGTTTATCTGTTTCCCATAGTTTCGCTGTCGCTGCTGTTCAGAAAGGAGCTGAAGGAAAATTACCGTGACCGCTCTTATCGTAAAATGAAGTGGGAGGGAATAATAATTTTCCCTGCCATGCTGTCAATGGGCACAATAGGCTCGTATATTACAATTCTGATTGCGGACCTGCTTGACAGCCTTTTCGGCACGGGAGAAATTCCCGAGGCGCTCCAGAATGTAAAGCCCGAAGCCGACCTTGCACAATCCGTAATCTACATTATTTTTGTGTGCATAATAGGCCCTGTGTGCGAGGAAATTATTTTCCGCCATCTGCTGTTAAAGCCTATGCGGAAATACGGGGACTGGCTTGCGGTAATTATCTCCGCCGCCTGCTTCGGAGCGTACCACGGCAATTTCGACCAGTTCGCCTATGCGGCAATTGTGGGCGTTTTCCTTGCGGTTGCGGCGGTAAGGAGCAACTCGCTGCTGCCTCCCATACTGCTCCACGTTATTAACAATCTGCTTGTATGTTTGTCGGACGTTGTTCCCAAATTCAAAAGCGACTCCGTACTGCCAACGGATACGGATAAGTTTATAGATCAGTTTATGTTTGAGCTTGATTTTATCCTTGACGCAGCGTTCTGGCTCGGTCTTGCGGCGGTTGCGGTTATGATTGTCAGCGGAATGTTCAGGCTGCACAACAATTTCAGCATTATAAGCGGCAGAAAGAAGGCGGCAATACTCCTTTCAAATCCCCTTATCTGGGTGGGACTTGTAATGGTTGTGCTGATTTTTATGGGAATTACTATATGAGTAAAATTATACTGGAAACGGAAAGACTGTATCTCCGTGAAATGACAAATGCAGATTTTGGCGCACTATGCAGAATTATGCAGGACAATGAAACAATGTACGCTTACGAGGGGGCATATTCTCACAGGGAAGTGCAGGAATGGCTTGACAGACAGCTTGCACGGTATGAAAGGTACGGCTTTGGCTTGTGGGCGGTTATCCTTAAGGAAACGGGAGAAATGATAGGTCAGTGCGGACTGACAATGCAGCAGTGGAAAGGGGCGGAAGTCCTTGAAATAGGCTATCTCTTTGAGCGGAAGCACTGGCACAGGGGCTATGCTGCGGAAGCGGCAATTGGCTGCAAAAAGTATGCATTTGAAACGCTGAATGCGGAGGAGGTCTGCTCCATTATAAGGGATACAAATATACCGTCACAGAATGTGGCTGTAAGGAACGGAATGGAAAAAGAGGACCAATGGATAAAGCATTTCAGAGGGGTGGATATGCTGCATTACAGGTTTGTGGTGCATAAATAAAAATTAGACCTGAAAAAATTAGGTCTCAGTCCGTCGAAAAACGTGCCACTGGCACCTTTTTCGAGAATAATGTTGCGATA
>CAMDZU010000144.1 GCA_945910715.1 uncultured Clostridia bacterium | reverse complement strand
GCCTCTTGAAAAGGCTTGACCTAAACTTTCAAAATGACTTTTTCGACACTCTGAATTAAGCCGTAGTGATACGGCTTAATAATCATTATTTTTTCTTTGCAGGCTTCCTTGGATTGCCGCCCTTGCCGCCCTTTTTCTTCTTGGATATAACAGAGAATACAATACAGCCTATAACCAGCACTCCGCAGATAACGGCTGCCGCAATGCCGAGAGTAACGCCTGTTTCGGGGTTATCCACAGCGGGAGCCTCCGTTTCCTCCTGCTCCTCCTCTTCCTCGGGGTCAGGCTCGGGGAGCGTTTCCTCCTCCGATTCGAGAATTGAAACGCTGTTATCCTCGGGGAGAACCGTTGACTGATCATTTTCCTCATTGCTGATAAGCATAATCTGATATTCTTCATCGGACTGCACGGCATTTTCCGCAAAGGCGCTTGTTGCACCCACGCTCATCATTCCCACTGCCGCTATAACCGCAAGTAATTTTTTCATATAAGACTTCCTTTCTTTTATCTATATAATAATACTAACATATCACGAAAAAAGTTTCAAGTCTTTTTTGCGGTTTTCATATTTTACCCACAAAACTCTCACAAATACACAAAAAATATGCTGCGAAAAAAACTGCAAAAACAAAAACCGCTGAAAAATCAGCGGTTTTTGAAAGCTTATGTAATTAAATTACTTTCTCTTCTTAGAAACGATAACTGCGCCTGTTGCAACGATTGCAAGACCTGCTACAGCAGCTACGCCTTCAACGCCTGTGTCAGGAGTTGTCTTGTCGCCTGTTGTTGTAGTTGTTGTGTCTGTTGTTGTATCAGCTGTTGTGTCAGCAGTTGTGTCGTCAGCAGCTGTGTCATCAGCAGCTGTATCGTCAGCAGCTGTGTCGTCAGCAGCTGTGTCGTTGGAAGCACCGGATGTTACGTTGCCAAGACCGTCAAAGGAAATTACAACGTTGCCGGAAGCGTCATAGCAAGCTAAGCTGAGAACTTCGAGATCTACGAAAGAGTTGCCCCATTCCTGGAAAGCAATCTGGCAGCAGCCTGCGCCTGTTACGAATCTGTATTCCTCGGGAACGTCCCAAGCAATTGACCAAACGCCGTTGCCTTCTTCTTCAAGAATACCGGGCTGATCTGTAGCTGTCTGTTCGCCGATGCCCCAGAACTGTAAGGAGTTCCAGTTTCTTGACTGATCGTCGCCTAAGTCACCGCCGTTGCAGCTCATTACGATACCGCCGCCGTAACCACCGTCGAGAGAAGAATCGAATGTAGCTTCGTCATAATCGTGTGGTGTTACCTTGAATTCGATCTTTGTGATGGATTCAACGTCAATGCCGTAATCTGTTGCGGGCTTGTTTTCAGCTTCGTTACCTACGTTGAAAACCTGTACCAGCCACATGCCTGTACCGATAGATGTACCTGCAGCAATACCGCTGTCCGGAACGTAGAGTGTTGCAGAAGCTGCAACTGACATAGATGCAACTGCTACTGCAGAAGCAAGAGCGCCTGTTAATACTTTTCTTAACTTCATTGGAAATATCCTCCTCGATTTGTTTTCTTTTTTGAAAACTGATTATACATCTGTGATTTACTCACAATATGTCTATCTTGATTTTAACATTTTCCATATATATTAGTCAATGTACAATTTGCCTAAAGTTTTCTTCATTTTTTGGTCATTATACTTAATTTACTTAACAAAATTCGGTTATTAGTTACTTTAATTTAACTTCAGCTTATTTATGCTCAGGCTTTCTGCCTGTAATGAACTCAATGGCCCTGTCAACGGAGGTGCGGACGTGCTCATATTCGGGGGTATGCAGCTTGCCTGCATTGCGGTAATCGAAGCTGTTGCAGAAGGTGTTCACGTCCTCGTTAAGCTTCGCCATATAGTCGGAAATAAGTTTGTCAAGGTCCTTTACAAAGCTGTTAAGGTCGCCCTTTGTAAGCTTGGTATTCGCCTTTGAAAGCAGCAGGTTGTAGTGGGGTATGCAGATATACTCCTGCTCTCTGAAAAGCCTGCGGAAGCTCTCGTCCTTCTGGTACATTGTGAACAGGGTTTCAAGGGTATGGTCAACGCCCCAGTCCACCTTGCTGCACACAAAGCAAGTGCCCTCGATTTCGCTTGCTTTTTTCGCCTTGGCGCCTTTGGAGAAGAAAATGTTCTTTTTCTCGAAAATCTCGCTGCGGAGGGTTTCAAGGTGAGTGTTCAGCATTAAGCCCAGGGAAAGGCGGTTATTCTGCTGAAGCAGCATTTCAAAGTGAGTGTGACAGAAGCCCAGCTTGTTGGTTTCAATGCGCACGTCCGGCTCCATCATGGCTGCTCCCATTATGTACTCGCAGATATGCTCCTCAATGGTGTTTCTCATGCGGCAGATAGGGCAGCCGCACTGCGGCTCGAAAACCTCGTTAATGGGGATAGTAAGTATGCTTTCTCTCATTTTGATAATTCCTTTTCATAATATTTTCACGAAACGGTTATTGAATTTATAACTAAATTGTATTATAATTAAGAAAAATATGCAAGAGGTTTTTTGAAAATAATGAACTTTTTTATTGAAAACCCCAATTTCGATATTAAGCAGACCTTTCTCTGCGGACAATGCTTCCGCTGGAGGGAATGTGAAAACGGCGATTTTGAGGGAATTGCAGGTGGAAAATATCTTCGGGCAGGTCAGCGTGACAACGGCGTTGAGCTGATTGGCATTGATGAAAAGGACATTCCCTATTGGGAAAGCTATTTTGATATGGCAACGGACTACGGCGCTGTAATAAAACGTTTTTCCGAGGACAAAATACTTTGTGAGGCGGCGAAAAACGCAAGCGGAATCCGCATTTTAAGGCAGGAGCCTTTTGAAACCCTCATAAGCTTCATAATCTCCCAGAACAACAATATCCCCCGAATTATGGGCATAATCTCACGGCTTTGCGAAAGCTTCGGGGAGCCTGTTGAAAAGGGCTTTGCGTTCCCAACAGCCGAAAGGCTGGCTGCTATTGAAGAAGCCGACCTTGCGCCCTTACGGGCAGGCTTCAGGGCAAGATACATAATCGACGGAGCAAGAAAGGTTATGAGCGGCACCGTTGATTTTGCCGCCATTGACAAAATGCCCTACGAGGACGGCAAGGCTGCCTTAAAGCAGATTGTGGGCGTCGGGGACAAGGTGGCGGACTGCGTTCTGCTTTTCGCCTTCCACAAGCTTGACGCATTCCCCAAGGACGTGTGGATAAAGCGGATCCTCGCCGAGTTTTACCCCGACGGACTTCCCTCCTGCATAGGAGAATACGGCGGTATCGCCCAGCAGTATCTCTTTGATTATGCACGCAGAAGCGGCAAATTTGATAAATGAAAGGATAATGATTATGTATTGTGGTAACTGCGGTTTTCCGCTTTCCGATGACTCAATTTTCTGCACAAGATGCGGCACGAGGCTTCATCCCTCTGCGCCTGCACAAACTGTTAATGAGGCAACAGCTCCCCTTTCGGAGCAGACAGCGCCTGTTGACCAAGCGCCTGTCAATGAACAGCCTGCGCCTGTTTCCGAGCAGACAGCAGCCGTTGAGCAAGCAGCCGTAAATGAACAGCCGTCGGCTGAGCCAAGGCAGACAGCCAACGAGGAGCAGGCAGCCTTTTCCAATCAGCCCGTTGATTTCGACAATCCCCTTGGAGAAGTACAGCAGACAAGTCCCAACGCTCCCGAAAATCAGCCCGAAAAGGAGTTTTTCGGCAAGGGCGCATTTGCCTTCTGTCTTGTTGTTATTGCCATTCTCGCCATTGCCTGCGGCATTTTCGCAGGACTTTATTTCGGCGGCGCAGACAAGCCCACAGCAGGTGCAGTGGCAAGAGATAACATTATACGGGATTATTTCGACCATAACTACGAAGGCGGATTTATAGAGTGGTAAACATAGGAAATCAATGGGACGAGCTGCTGGCTGACGAGTTCACAAAGCCTTATTATCTTCAGCTCCGTGAATTTCTCAAAAGCGAATACAGGAATTACGATATTTACCCCGATATGCACGATATTTTCAATGCACTGAAGTATGCCGATTACAGTCGGATAAAGGTGGTAATTATCGGGCAGGACCCCTATCACGAGCCGGGGCAGGCTCACGGACTGAGCTTTTCGGTAAAGCGTGGAGTTGAGCCGCCCCCCTCCTTAAAGAACATCTACAAGGAGATAAACAGCGATCTTGGATTGCCCATACCCCGTTGGGGCGAGCTTACCTGCTGGGCAAAGCAGGGAGTGCTGCTGATGAACGCAGTGCTTACCGTCCGCAGAGGTCAGGCCAACAGCCACAGAGGAAAGGGCTGGGAGCTTTTCACCGACAGGGTTATCTCTCTGCTTAACGAGCGTGAAAAGCCCATTGTTTTCCTGCTGTGGGGCGGAAACGCAAAGCAGAAAATTCCCCTTATAACCAATCCCAACCACCTTATACTTACCTCCGCTCACCCAAGCCCCTTGTCGGCCTACAACGGCTTTTTCGGTTGCAGACACTTCTCGAAATGCAACCGGTTTCTCACGGCTCACGGGGAAACGGCTGTTGACTGGAGGGTGGAATAAGGCTGTAATACATAACAAAAATACCCCCGTTACAAAACGGGGGTAACAGTCCGTCGAAAAACGTGCCACTGGCACCTTTTTCGAGAATAATGTTGCGATAGCCATTCACTTTTGGGACGCTTTTTTTCTTGAAAAAAGCGTCCCAAACCCTTGCAA
>CAMDZU010000143.1 GCA_945910715.1 uncultured Clostridia bacterium | reverse complement strand
CTTGGGGGAGATTTTTTCTTGAAAAATCTCCCCCAAACCCCTGCAAAAATCGCTTTAGCATAAAGGATTTCGACTTCTGCGGAAGTCGACTTAGGGCTTTGCCCTAAGAACCCACCACCTTTTGAAAAAGGTGGACGAAAACTTTTTTCTCTTTGGCAAAGACTTAAAGTTTTTACGTTTGACATAGCGTGAGCGATTTTTGCATAAGGGTAATCGTGAAAAAATTACTTAGCCTTTAAATCGCAGAGCTGAATCTTGCAAAGGTCGTTGTATGTGATTTCTGCAAGAGTATCTGTTCTGTATGCGAAGGTCTTGGGGTGCTGGAGCAGGAATGCAAACGGGTTGTCCTGTTCAAACTTTTCCTGCAGCTGCTTGCTGTATTCAGCACGCTTTGCTTCGTCGGATTCGGTCTGAATCTTGTTTGCAAGCTCAACAAGCTCCTTGTTGTCGTCTGTCAGCTCCCATTTAGCACGGTTGCCGTAAGCTGTGCCGTTTTCGCCTGTGCCGGGGAGGAATGCAAACTGGTTGTTGATGTCGTAGTAGTCGGGGGACCAGAACATTACATAGAACGGCATTGTGCCTTCACGCATCTTCTCATAAACAAGAGTTGCTTCCAGTGTTTCAATGTTTACCGTAATGTTGATTTCTGCAAGGTCCTGCTTAATCTTCTGTGCGATTGTTGTCCATTCAAGACCCTCGGAGTTGTTGTTTGCACAGGTGAGAGTTACCTCAAAGCCCTCTGCATAGCCTGCCTCCGCCATAAGAGCCTTTGCCTTTTCAAGGTCACGGAAGTCTGCGCTGCGCTGGAGTGCGCCCGAGAAGCCATCCTGAACAATGTTCAGCGGAATTGTGCAGCCCTCGCCGCCAAGTGTAAGGTAGCCCTGATAATCAAGAGCGTAGCGTACAGCCTCCTGTACCTTGGGGTTGCTCATTTCGGGTGAAAGGCTTGCGTCACGGCTCATAACAAGGAAGGTTTCAAGAGCGGTTGCGCCTGCTTCAATCTGAATGTTTTCCTTGCCCTCAAGCTGCTTTGCTGTTTCTGTGTTAAGACCGAGGGAAATGTCGATTTCGCCGTTCTGTAGAGCGGTGATCTGTGCGTCAACGCTGGTCATTTCACGGAGAATAATCTTGTCGATGTTGGACTTTTCGCCCCAGTAATTGTCGTTCTTTACAAGAACAAGCTGCTCCTTCGGAGTCCAGGATTCGATAATGTACGGACCTGAGCCTGCTGAAGTTGTGTCAAGCCAAGCCTTTGCGGTATCGTTGCCGGAATCGGAGCCGCCGTGCTGCTTTACAACCTCGCTGTCAAGAATGCAGTAAGCGTTTGAAGTAAGCTTTACAAGGAAGGAAGCGTCAGGCTCGGAAAGCGTGAATACAACCGTCTTATCGTCGGGAGCTTCTACCTTTTCAACAATCTTTACCATTGAATAAGCGTTGCTTTCCTTCATATTGAGCACTCTGTTGATGCTCCAAACAACGTCCTTTGCGGTAAGCTTGTTTCCGCTTGCGAAAACAACGTCTTCACGGAGTGTAAAGGTGTAAACCGTCTTTGTGTCGTCAAGGGTGTAGCCTGTTGCAACGCTTGGTTCGGGAGTTCCCATTGTACCCGATTTTACACGGTAAAGCATATCGTACGCAGCGTATGAAATCATATTTGCATAAGGTTCGTACATATTGCCCGGGTCAAGTGTTACAAGGTCTGACTGTGCGCCGATAACTACTGTTTTACCTGCGCCGCTGTTTCCGCTTCCCGAGCCGCTGCTTCCGCCGCAGCCTGTAAGAGCCGTTACGGCAAGAGCGCCTGCAAGAAGCATGGCAAGTAATCTCTTTTTCATTTTCTTCTCCTTTGTCTTTTTTTTAGTTTAGTTATTTATAGTACGGCAAGCCGTATTATCAGATGTTATGGCAGGCTGCAAAATGTCCCTGCTCTGTTTCCTTTAATTCGGGGCGTTCGGTTCTGCACCTTTCCGTTGCGTAAGGGCAGCGTGTATGGAAAGCGCAGCCGCTCGGAGGGTTTATGGGGCTTGGCAAATCTCCCGAAAGCATTATGCGCTCTCTGTCCTCTCCGTCGTTTTCAATGGTAGGGATAGCGGAAATAAGCGCCTTTGTGTATGGGTGCAGCGCATTTTCGTAAATTCTGTCCGAGGGGGCAAGCTCCACGATTCTGCCTAAATACATTACGCCGATACGCTGACAGCAATGCTTTACAACGCTTAAATTGTGGGAAATAAAAATATATGTAAGGTTGAATTTCTCCTGCAAATCCTCAAGGAGGTTAATAACCTGCGCCTGAATTGACACGTCAAGAGCGGAAACAGGCTCGTCGCACACGATAAGCTCGGGATTGAGGGCGATTGCTCTTGCAATACCCACACGCTGTTTCTGTCCTCCCGACATTTCGTGGGGATAGCGGTCAAGGTAAATTCTCGAAAGACCTACCATGTCGCAAAGCTCTTTTGCCTTATGCTCACGCTCTGCCTTGTCGTACATTTTATGTATAACGTAGGGTTCGGTAAGGATATCCTTTATTTTGCGGCGGGGGTTAAGGCAGGAGCTGGGGTCCTGGAAAATCATCTGCGTTTTCATTCGGAATTCCTTAAGCGCCTTGCCCTTGTGGTGGGAAATGTCCTCGCCCTTGAACTCAATTTTTCCTCCCGTAAGGGGGTATAATCTGAGGAAAACCTTGCCTAAGGTGGATTTGCCGCAGCCCGATTCTCCTACAAGTCCAAAGGTTTCGCCCTTGTAAATATCTATGGTAATTCCGTCAACGGCTTTAAGAGTGGCTCTTTTGCCCTTGTCCTTCTTGACGCTGAAATATTGCTTTACATCTTCTGCCTTAAGCAGGATTTCTTCACTCATTTTCTTTCCTTTCGGGAGTTACTGTATTGTCGAACAGAAAACAGCGCACGCACCGTCCGTCCTCTAAGGTGCGGAGATCGGGATGCTCCTTCCTGCACCGCTCTGTGGCAAATTTGCATCTGTCGTTGAAATGGCAGCCCTTCAGCATTTTTTCTGCGTCGGGCACCATTCCCTCAATTGCCTCAAGGCGCTTAACGCTTGTTGAAAGTCTTGGCAAAGCGTTGATAAGTCCTTTTGTATATGGGTGGAGAGGGTCTGCGAAAAGAGTTCTGACAGGTGCGCTTTCCACAATTTCTCCCGTGTACATAATTGCAACTCTGTCGCAGAAGTCGGACACAATGCCTAAATCGTGGGTTATCATTATAATGGACATATTGGTTTTGCTCTTTATGTCCTTCATAAGCTGTAAAATCTGCGCCTGTATGGTTACGTCCAGCGCCGTTGTAGGCTCGTCCGCAATAAGCAGCTCGGGATTGCACGCCAGCGCTATTGCAATCATGATTCTCTGCCGCATTCCGCCCGAAAGCTGGTGGGGATATTCGTTGAAGCGGTGCTGTGGGTCGGGTATTCCGCAAAGCTCCAGCAGCTTCAGCGCCTTTTCCTTTGCCTCCTTCTTGGTTGCCTTTGTATGCAGGAGAATCGGCTCCATTATCTGCTTTCCGCAGGTGTGAATGGGGTTAAGAGAGGTCATGGGCTCCTGGAAAATCATTGCGATTTTGTTGCCTCTTACCTGCTGCATTTCCTTTTCCGAAAGGGAAAGCAAATCCGTGCCGTCAAGGTCGATTTCGCCCCTGACCATAGTTGATTTGGGGTTGTGCAGCCGCATTATGGAAAGAGAGGTTACGCTCTTGCCGCTGCCCGACTCGCCCACGATACCCAAGGTTTCGTTTTTGCCAACGGACAGGTTCAGATCGGATATAACCTTTATTCCCCCCGAGCCGTTTTTAAACTCAACGCACAGGTTCTTTATCTCAAGCAAATTATCCAAAAGAGCAACCTCCGATTTATCAGAATGACACTTTAACGCAGTGTTTATGTAATATATTTTTCATTATAACATTATTTCCCGATTATTTCAACCCTTTACAAGGATTTTTTGCAACTTTAAGCGATGAAAAATTGCAAATACCAATACTGCTTGTTATATATCTGCGGTTATATTACAAATTGTATAATTATTTGGACATAAAACGCCTTTGTCGCTACCAAAAGCTCGTTTTTATGAACACCGTATTTTCCGCTCCGAAAGTCAATAGTAATTATCAATAAATCGGCGGCTGAAAATTTTACAGCGCCGCTGTCGAAACAGCTTGAATTAAGTCGGAAGCTGTGGTATATTTATAAAGGAGATAAGACAAATATGAAATGGGGAGAATAGGCAGGGCGGATTCGCAGGAATTTGCACCTGCTATTCTTTTTGTGGGGCTGCTCGCCCCTTTTGGATTTACCCTCGCTATGGGCGGAAAGGGGTTGCCCCTTTCAAACCCCGTTAAGGCAATAAGGGGCGATTGCCCCTTTGACCCCTGTTTTTGTGTTTGTTGTAGTTTTTATGTTGGTTTAAAAGGGGGCTACTTGCCCCCTTTTTCCCCTCTGTTTTGTGTTGTTTGTGGTTTTTAGGTTGGTGAAGAGGGGGCTACTCGCCCCCTTGATTTTGTTGGTTGTAATTATTGCCTTGGTTGCAACCCCTCGCCCATTTCTTTGATTGCCCAAAGAAATGGGGAAAGAAATGCACTCGCTCAATTGCCGCGAGTGGCTTTGTGAAACTCGCACAGCGAGTTTCAAGGGGTGTTTATGGTTGCGGAATGTTGGTGTAGAAGGAGTATGCTTTTTTCTGACTGCAATAGGGGTTTATGCTTTTTTAAA
>CAMDZU010000142.1 GCA_945910715.1 uncultured Clostridia bacterium | reverse complement strand
GCTGTGGGGTCGGAAAAGGGGATACCTAATTCTATAAGGTCAACCCCGTCCTTTTCCATTTCCGCAATAAGCTTTTCCGTTGTTTCAATATCGGGGTCGCCGCAGGTCAGAAAGGCGATAAACGCCTTGCCCTTTTTGAATGCGTCCTGTACCTTCATTCGTGAATGTCCTCCCCTCTGTAACGGGCGATTGCGGCGCAGTCCTTGTCGCCTCTGCCCGAAATATTTACAACTATTATCTTATCCTTTCCCATTTCGGGAGCAATTTTCATAGCCTGTGCAAGAGCGTGCGAGCTTTCGATTGCGGGAATAATGCCCTCTGTCCTTGACAGATATTCAAAGGCATTTACCGCCTCGTCGTCGGTTATCGCCACATATTCCGCTCTGCCGATGTCGTGGAGATAGGCGTGCTCAGGGCCTATTCCGGGGTAGTCAAGTCCTGCGGAAATGGAATAAACGGGGGCGATCTGTCCGTATTCGTCCTGACAGAAGTAGGACTTCATACCGTGGAAAATTCCAAGCCTGCCCGTTGAAATGGTAGCCGCCGTTTCAAAGGTGTCAATGCCCCGTCCTGCCGCCTCGCAGCCGATAAGACGGACGTTTTTGTCCTCAATGAAGTGGTAGAAAGCGCCGATTGCGTTTGAGCCGCCGCCAACGCAGGCAAGGACAGCGTCGGGCAGCCTGCCCTCTTTTTGGAGCATCTGCTCCTTAATTTCCTTTGAAATTACCGCCTGAAAATCCCTTACGATTGTGGGGAAGGGGTGAGGACCCATTACCGAGCCTAAAACGTAGTGTGTGTCCGCAATGCGGCTTGTCCACTCACGCATTGTTTCGCTTACGGCGTCCTTTAAGGTGGCTGTGCCTGTGGTTACGGGGTGTACCTTTGCGCCGAGAAGCCGCATTTTATATACGTTGAGGGCTTGTCTTTCGGTGTCCTCCTTACCCATGAACACTTCACATTCCATACCCATAAGCGCCGCAACGGTTGCGGTGGCAACGCCGTGCTGACCTGCGCCTGTTTCCGCAATAACCCTTGTCTTGCCCATTTTCTTTGCAAGGAGGCACTGTCCGATAACGTTGTTAATCTTATGTGCGCCCGTGTGGTTAAGGTCCTCCCGCTTTAAGTAAATCTTTGCGCCGCCTAAATCCTTTGTCAGCTTTTCCGCATAGTAAAGCCGTGAGGGACGTCCTGCATAATCGTTAAGCAGGGCGGTTAATTCCTCGTTGAATTCCTTGTCATTTTTGTAACGGCTATAAGCCTCTTCCAGCTCAATAACGGCGTTCATCAGTGTTTCGGGGATATACTGTCCCCCGTGAACGCCAAATCTTCCTTTTGACATAGCCTTTTCCTTTCTTTTATGAATCTCTTGCCGCTTTAACCGCAAGAATAATTTTTTCTCTGTCCTTAAAGCCCCCTGTTTCAACTCCCGAGCTTAAATCCACCGCCCAGGGGTGAAAACGGGCTATTGCCTCTTTTATGCTGCCGCTGTCCAGTCCTCCTGCAAGAATCATATTGCTCATTCCTCTGCCAAGCAGCGACCAGTTGAAACGCTTTCCCGTGCCGTAGCCGTTGTCAAGGACAATTTTGTCGGCGGAGGACTGCCTTGCGGCGGTTAAATCGTCCTCGTAGCTTACCTTGTAGGCTTTCCATATTTCAGCGCCCGTAAGCTGTTTCAGCCGTGAAATATACTCCTCGTTTTCCGTGCCGTGAAGCTGGATTATGCTGATTATTCCGCTTTTGTAAAGCGAAGCTATATGCTCAACAGGCTCGTTTACAAACACTCCGACGGTTTTTATTTCGGGGGAAATGCGCTCTCTTAAAAGGGCGGCGGTTTGGTCTGTAACATTTCGTCTGCTTTTGTCGTAGAAAACAAGGCCTGCAAAATCGGGCATTGCCTCGTTGACGTAATCAGCGTCACATTCTCTGAAAAGTCCGCAAATCTTTATCTTGGTCATTTTCTGCACTCCGAAATAAACGCCGCTCTGTCAGGTGCTCTCATAAGCGCCTCGCCTATAAGCAACGCGTCCGCTCCTGCCTTACGGAGCATTTGTGCGTCGGCAGGGGATGTAATTCCCGATTCAGCCACGAAAACTGTGTTTTGGGGAATAAGCCTGCGGAGATTTGCGGAGTTGGAAATATCAACGGTAAAGTCCTTTAAATTGCGGTTGTTTACTCCGATAATTTCAGCGCCTGCCTTTACAGCCGACTTTATTTCCTCCTCATTGTGAGTTTCCACAAGAGCCGACAACCCAAGGCTGTCGCATATTCTGATATACTTGTTCAGAGTGCCAGTGTCAAGGAGAGCGCAAATAAGCAGCACGCAGTCAGCGCCCAAGCATTTCGCCCCGTAAATCTGATATTCGTCAACGGTAAAATCCTTTTGCAGCATTGGTACAGAAACCTTGTTTCTTATTTCTTCGAAAACAGCGTTTGAGCCGAGAAACCATTTCGGCTCGGTAAGGCAGGAAATGCAGTCTGCGCCTGCTTTTTCGTAGCTTTCCGCAATTTCAAGATAAGGGAAATCCGGGGAGATAATTCCCTTTGAGGGGGAGGCTTTTTTTACTTCGCAGATAAGGGAAAAATCGTTTTTCTTTAGTGTTTCGAGGAATCGTTTATCCCCTGTGGGAAGTCTGATTGCCGCCGTTTCTATTTCCTCGGGGGAAACAATTTCCTTTGCCTTTTCAACACGTTCCTTTGCGTAGTCCGCAAGCTGTTTAAGTATCATAGTTTATTCCTTGAATGAGTTTGATTTTTCAATAAAGCTGTTCAGCTTTTCAAGTGCCTTGCCGCTGTCGATAAGCTCTGCGGCTGTTTTAACGCCCTCTGAAAGGGTCTTTGCCTTTCCTGCAAGATAAAGTCCTGCTCCTGCGTTAAGCAGTACGGCGTCACGCTTCGGACTCTTTTCGCCTTTCAGAATGTTTAAGGTGATCTGTGCGTTTTCCTCGGGAGTGCCGCCTTCAAGGTCGGATTTACTGCAGGATTTCAGCCCCAGCTCCTCGGGAGTAATAACATAGCTGCTGAAATTATCCCCCTCAAATTCGCAGACGGTTGTAGGTGCGGAAAGGGAAATTTCGTCCAGCTTATCCTGTCCGTAAACCGCCATTCCACGCTTTACGCCAAGCTTTGCAAGCACCCGTGCCATTGGCTCAACCAGCTTTTCGCTGTAAACCCCAAGGAGCTGAATTTCAGCGTTTGCAGGGTTGGTTAGCGGTCCTAAAATGTTGAATACTGTGCGTATTCCAAGCTCCTTGCGGACAGGTCCCACGTATTTCATTGAGGAATGGAACTTTTGTGCGAACAAAAAGCAGATTCCCACTTCCTTCACCATTTCTGCGCATTGCTCGGGGGTAAGGCTGATGTTTACTCCCAGCGCTTCAAGGCAGTCTGCCGCTCCGCTTTTTGAGGAAGCTGCACGGTTGCCGTGCTTTGCCACCTTTACTCCTGCGGAGGCGATTACTATTGAGGAGGTGGTGGAAATGTTGAAGGATTTTGCTCCGTCGCCTCCTGTTCCCACAATTTCAAAAACGTCGGGAAGTCCGTGGTTTACCTGAAGTGCGTGCTTTCTCATTTCGTAGGCGCTGCCTGTTATTTCGTCAATGGTTTCGCCCTTTGTTGAAAGAGCCGCAAGGTAAGCGGCGGTCTGCACCTGGGAGGTTTCGCCGCTCATAATTTCGTCCATTACCTTTACCGCTTCATCATAAGCAAGATTCTGCTTGTCGATAAGCTTTATTGTTGCTTCTTTAATCATTGCTTTCTCCTTTCCCGCATATCGAGAAAATTCTTTATAATATCATAGCCGTTGGGTGTAAGTATTGATTCGGGGTGGAACTGAACTCCGTAAACGGGATACTCTCTATGCTCAACCGCCATTATTTCTCCGTCCTCCGTTACTGCTGTTACCTTTAGGCATTGGGGCATTGTGTCCGCCCTTGCCGCAAGGGAATGATACCGTGCAATGGTCTGCTTTTTGTCCATGCCCTTGAACAAGGGGCTTGAGGTATCAATTTCAGCCACCGACTGCTTGCCGTGCATAAGCTGCTTTGCGTGGGCGATTGTTGCGCCGTAAGCCTCGCATATTGCCTGATGCCCGAGGCAAACGCCCAGAACGGGGAAGTCCTTGCCTAAGCTTTTTGCCGCCTCAATGCAAACTCCTGCGTCCTTCGGATACCCGGGACCGGGGGAAAGAACAATGTGGCTTGGGCTCATTTTCCTTATTTCGTCAACGGTACATTCATTGTTGCGGATAACCTTGATGTCCGTGTTTATAGAGCCCATAAGCTGATAAAGATTGTATGAAAAGCTGTCAAAATTGTCAATTAACAGAATCATTGTCAATACCTCCCTGTGCGGCGTTAAGAGCGTTTACAACCGCCTTTGCCTTGTTTATGCACTCTCTGTATTCGTTCTCGGGAACGCTGTCCGCAACAATTCCTGCTCCCGAGCGGATAAACACCTTGCCGTTTTTCTTAAAGGCGATTCTGATTGCAATGCAGGCGTCAAGGTTTCCCGCAAAGTCGATATAGCCGATTGCGCCGCCGTAAATTCCACGCTTGCAGTTTTCAAGCTCGTTTATTATCTCGCAGGCTCTTATTTTGGGAGCGCCCGACAATGTTCCTGCAGGGAGAATTGAATCCACTGCGTCAAGGGCGTCAAGGTCGGAGCGGATTTTTCCTTTTACCGTTGAGCCGATGTGCATAACGTGGGAATAACGCTCAATGCTCATGTATTTC